>NZ_BAAALT010000248.1:0-12729 GCF_039528515.1 Luedemannella flava | reverse complement strand
CCTCAGCCGGCGGCCGCGGCGCGGGTCAGCAGGCCGGCGAGCCGCTGGGCGTCGCGTTGGGCCTGGTCGCCGCAGCAGTTGTTCATGATCACGTGCAGCTGGTCGGCGTCGTCGGCCAGCTCACGCAGCCGCCCCGCCCAGGCGGCCAACTCGTCGTCGCTGTACGCGTAGCGGAACTTGTCGCGCCGGTCGCCGCCGGCCCACGCGTCGCTGTGCCCATGGAACCGCATGACGGCCGGCTCGGCCGTCGCGACCAGCACGGGCGGCAGCGAGCTGGCGTGCCCCTGCGGCATGTCCACGCAGACGAACGACAGATCCTCCCGGCACAGGAACTCCACCGTGTCCACGGCGTTGGCCGGCGTGAGCCACGACGCGTGCCGCAGCTCGATCGCCACCCGCGCCGGGCGGCACCGCCGCGCGGTCTCGGCGATGCGCCGCTTGGCGGCGGCCCCGTAGGCGAACCAGGGCGGGAACTGCAGCAGGACCACGCCGAGCTTGCCGGCGGATTCCAGGGGCCGCAGCGCGTCGCCGAACCGGGCCCAGGCCTCGTCAAGCAGCTCCGGCGACAGGTCGCGCGGGCGGACCCGGTCGGCGGAGCGGGCCGGGCGCAGGTCGCGCGGCAGCGCGGTCACCGGCGTGGGATGCCCGGTGAACAGGCTGAACGCTTTGATGTTGAACAGGAAGCCGGCGGGGGACCGGTGCGCCCACGCCGTGGTGGTCTCCACGGGCGGGATGGCGTAGAACGTCGTGTCCGCCTCCACCAGGTCGAACCGCTCCGCGTAGTACGCCAACCGCCCCGCGGGCGTGTTCGCCTCCCTCGGGTACCACCCCGAGTCGAGCAGCATCCGGTCCGCCCAGGACGCGGTACCCACTCTGATCTCACCCATGTGGACGGTTATGCCCCGATGGGGCGCCGCCCACACCAGCGTCCGATCAGGACGCGCAGTTGCGGTAGTCGTCGTTGATGTACAGCATCTGGTTCGGTGACTCGGTTCCGACGCTGCTGAGACGTCCCACGCTGGCGTCCTGGAACAGGCAGGTCGACACCTGCCCGGGCGTGTAGTTCGGGTTCTGCCCGAGAATCAGGGCGGCCGCGCCCGCGACGTGCGGCGCCGCCATCGACGTCCCGTTGGACCGGGAGTATGCCTGGTCCGACCGGTTCCAGGCCGAGTAGATGTTCGTGCCGGGCGCGAAGATCGTGACGCAACTGCCGAAGTTCGAGTAGCCGGAGTCACGACTGTCGCGGATGGTGGTCGCGCCCACGGTGACCGCGGCCTTCAGCATGCCCGGCGAGTAGTGGCAGGCGTTGCTGCGCGTGTTGCCCGCCGCGACGACGAAGAGGAACCCGGCCGCGGTCGCCTTCGCGATCTCCTGGGCGAGAGCCGGGTCCTGCCCGCGCGAGTTGAGACTCATGTTGACCACGGCAGGACGCCTACCGTGGGCAATGATCCATTCGATCGCCGCCAGGAGGTCCGACGTCCGACCGGAGTTGTTGCAGGTCAACACCTTCAGCGAGACGATGTTGGCAGACTTCGCGACCCCCGTGGTGGTGCCGGCGATCGTACCGGCGACGTGGGTGCCGTGCCCGTTGCAGTCATGGTCGCGGCGGTCGCCGGTGAAGTTCCCGCCCCAGCGCGCCCGACCACGGAACTCGCGGTGGCTGACCCGGACGCCGGTGTCCACGACGTACACGGTGACCTGATGCCGCACGGCCGGGTAGCGGTACCGCCCGTTCAGCGGCCCCACCCGCTGGTCGATGCGGTCGAGTCCCCACGAGGGTGGGTTCGCCTGCGGGCCGCCGGGCAGCGCCGTGACGGGGCCGGGGTCGTCGGCCTCGACGGTGTGATCCTGCTCCACGAACTGGACCTGGGCGTCCTCGGCGATATTGGTGGCAGCGGCGTCGGTGCCGCGGTAGACGAAGCCCCGCAACGATTCCAGCACCCGGACGGTGGTGCCGCCGTGGCGCGCGACGAGGCGTTCCGCCTCCCGCCGCGTGGCCTGCGGGCTCAGCCCGTGGTCGTTGAGCACCACGATGTACCGGCCCGGGATGGCGGTGCGCGGGTCCCCGGGATCGATGACGAGGTGCGGCCCGTGGTCGGCCCGCAGTGCCACGCGTTCCGGGTTCGCCCGGGACTGCGGGGCCGCGGCCGACAGAACGAGGACGACCGGGACCACCAGCGCGGCGGCACGCGCGCAACCCGCATATCGATGAATTCTCACGTCCACCACCGCCCTAGGAGGCGTTTACCAGCTATAACCTCATTTCTACTCCGCCGGAAACGACCCCGTCGCGGCCCTGCCACGTCGTTACGCACGCCTCATTGCCCTCGACGTCGGCCAGCACCCAGAACGCGGGCGCCGCCGCGTCCGACAGCAGTCGGCCACCGGCCGCGAGCGCCGCCGCGATCCGGGCCGCCGCCTCATCGTGCGGGACGCAGATGTCGAGATGGATCCGGTTGCGGTGCGGGCGCGGGGCGTCCATTCGCTGGAACCAGACGGCCGGGCCCTCCCCCAGCGGGTCGACGATCGCGGCGGTGGTGTCGCCGTCGGACTGTGACTCATCGGCGTACCCGAGAATGGTTTTCCAGAACGGCCGGACGGCGGGGATGTCGAGGGCGTCGATGGCGATCTCGACGAGTTGGACCGGGCGCGGCGTGCCGGGCGCGGTGGCCAGCCCCGCGGCGGTGATCCGCCGGGCCAGGTCCGTGTCGCGGGTGGTGACCGTGCCGAGGTCGAGGGTCTGCAGGGCGAGGACGACGCGGTCGGCGCGGACATCGACCCGCAGGTGCCCGTCGGCGTGCTCACCGCAGGCCGCGACGGCCCGAGCCGCCATCGCCGCCGCGTCGGCGGGCGAGGCGGCGGGCACCTGCGCGCGCAGCGAGCCGAGCAGGTACCGCCAGCCGTCGCCGCCGACCGCGTCGGAGGCCTCCTGCCGGGTCAGAATGCGATCCATCCCGGCATTGTCACCGACCGAGGAACTCCACGAGGGACCGGCGCAGGCCGGCCGTGTCGAGGCCATGGGCGCTCGCGTGTTCCGCGGGCGTCCCGTAACGGTGCAGGTCGGCGCGGCCGACGCCGAGCGCGGCCAGCCGGTGCGGCCGGTCACGCAACGCGTCGGCGATGATCCGCGCGGACGTCCCGGCCAGGTACGGCTCGACGATCGCCACGGCCGGCGTCGGGCCGGTCGCCAGCGAGCGCAGGCCGGTCACGTCGAACGGGCGCGGCGTGTGCGTGTAGGCGACCGTCACGTCGAGCCCTTCCGTGGCCGCCAGGACGGCGTCGAGCGTCGGGCCGACCGCCACGACCACCTCGTCGCCGCCCGCCGGCCGCACGACGGTGAGTCTCCCGTCGGTGCCCGTGGCCACGGCGCGGGCGTTCGTCTGCGTCGACAGGCGCAGGTATACCCGGCTGTCGTCGCCCGCGGCCGCGCGCAGCAGCGGGCCGACCTCGTCGGCGTGGCCGGGCACGCGCACGGTCCAGCCGTCCAGCGTGTCGATGAGCGCCACGTCGCCGGGCGACAGGTGGGTCCGGCCGCTGGCCGACGCGTCGTAGGAGGCGCCGATGGTAGCCACCACCGCGCCGACGCCCTGGTGGTCGACGTCCAGTTTGACCTGCTCCCAGGCCCGCTCGACGACGAACGGGGCGTACGAGTGCACGATCGGCCGCAGGCCGGTCAGCGCCAGCCCGCCCGCGACGCTCACCATGAGCTGCTCGCGGATGCCCACGTTGAGCACCCGGTCACGATGGGTCCGGGCCGCCTCCGCGAACGCGTCGGCGGAGATGTCCGCGAGGACGAGCGCCACGCGTGGATCTTCGTCGAGCAGGTTGATGGTCGCGTTGACGAACGCCTCCCGCATCACGCACCCCACTTCGGCTCGGTGACGGCGACGAACACGTGCGGCCGGCCCGGCCGGTGCTGCCGCAGTCCCGCCTCGATCTGATCATGATCACGGCCCCAGGCGGTGACGGCCGACCACCCGTTCACGGTGAACCGCGACGCGATGCCGTCCGACCACCCGTGCGTCGCCGACTGGTTGTCCACGACAATCACGGTGAGTGAGTCCAGCCCGACCGCGCCCGCGTAGGCGATCGCCTCGTGGTTGCTGCCCTCGTCCAGCTCCGCGTCGCCCACCAGCACGTACACCCGGGGTTTCAGCAGGCCCTGGGCCCGCAGCCCGAGCGCGACGCCGGCCCCCAGCGGCAGCCCGTGCCCCAACGAGCCGCTGGAGATCTCCACCCCCGGCACCAGCAGCCGGTCCGGATGATGGCCCAGCGGGCTGTCCCACCGGCCCATCCCGTCCAACCAGTCGGCCGGCACAAAACCCTTCTCCGCGAGTACGGCGTAGAAGGCGGCGGGACCGTGGCCCTTGGAGAGCAGGAAGTAGTCCCGCTCGGGGTCATCGCGCGTTTCCGGCGAGATTCTGAGGACGCGGTCGTAGAGGACCCACAGCACGTCCAGGGTCGAGTAGGCGCTCGGCGAGTGCTTCTCATCCCCGGTCAGCCGGGCCAGGTCAGCGGTGAGTACGGTCATGGATATACCCTGCGAGTTGAAGTTCACTTCAACACAAGGCCCTGTGATGCAGGATTCACTGACGATCGGAGAGCTCGCCGCCCGCAGCGGCGTGGCCCCGTCCGCGCTGCGCTACTACGAGCGGCTCGGCCTGATCCAGGCCGAACGCACGAGCATCAACCAGCGCCGCTTCGCCCGCCACCAGCTGCGCCGGGTGTCGTTCATCCGCATCGCCCAGCAGGTCGGCCTGTCCCTGGACGAGATCGCCGGGGCGCTCGCCTCGCTCCCCCAGGGCCGCACGCCCACGAAGAAGGACTGGGCCCGGCTGTCGGCCCGGTGGCAGTCACGCATCGACGAGCAGATCGCGCTGCTGGAACGGTTGCGGTCGCGCCTGACCGGGTGCATCGGCTGCGGCTGCCTGTCGCTTCGCCGCTGCCGCATCGTCAACCCGACCGACACGCTCGCCGACGAGGGCCCCGGCCCCCGCCAACTCCTCCACGAATAGGGCGCCACCTGTGACGACCCAAATCCCCGATCTTGTCCACTACCTCGACCGGCACTACTCGATCACCGCGGTCGACGGAACGGGCCTGTTCGACCCGCACGCTCACGGCCTCCGGCCACGGGCGTTGAGCACCGCGTGCTACCGGGGCTTCATCTGCCGCTACGGGATCCATGACGAGGGCCTGGCTCTGATGACCGTGGAGCTGGGATCGACCGGCGGGGCCGGACCCGTCCGGCTGTTCGGGATCACACCGAGCCGCAGACGCGGCAGCGCCGCGTTCCACGACAAGGCGTCGCTGTACAAGCTGCCGGCGATCCCCGTCCCGTTCACCGGGCGGCTCCTGCTGGGCACCGACTGCGAACACATCGGACGCCTCCACATGGGGTTCACGCCCGCCTGGCTGTTCACCAACGTGTGGGAGATCGCCTTCGACGACGGCCATGTCGTGGCGTCGCACGACCGGTCCGCTGAGATGGCCGAGATCCGGGTGGCACTCGGCGAGGCCGGGCTCAAGCCCGCTCCCGGCGAGGAGTCCGGGTCCTGGGTCAACCGGACGTTCTCGCTCAGCTTCGACTACAGCTGGCCGCGCCCTCACCGCCGGTCATAGGGAAACACTCACCGCTCCGCGTCAGAGCGAGCGGCGCCATCCCATGGTCCACCTCGCCTGACACCCCGTCAGGATCCGCCACCGCCTGGGCCACTGCCGCATTATCTTGCGGGGCGACGCTATCGTCACCGCGGAGGCGACATGAAAAGGATCGATACCGAACTGACCAGTGCCCTGCTGTCCCGCATGGCCGCACTCGACGTCGGCCCGTGGACCGAGGACGCCGTCGGGGCGACGGTGGCCGAGCTCGGGTTCGGCGCCGTCGCCGACGGCCGGTTCGACACGCCGACCGGAGTGGGCATCGTCGTCCCGGCGCCGGACGACCGGACCTCGCCGATCCTCGCGGTGCGCGTACCACTGGGACCGGCGACGGGCTTCGGCGACGCGGTGCAGGTCGCCGGCAGCGTCATCGGGTACCCGCCGCCTATCCTGGGCGGTCCGGACACCTTCGCCCGGTGGATCCGACCGGTCACGCTGGACAAGGTCGGCACCTCCATCGGTCTCATCGCCACCGACGATCAGGTCTGGGCGGAGCTGGTCGCCACGATGACCTGGGAAAACTGGGCGTACGACGTGTTCAACTGGGGGGAGGGCATCGTCGACCTGCCGTACCGTTGGTTGGCGTTCGCCCCGCACCCGTCGCTGCGCGGCATGACCACCGGCGGGCGCGTGGTGAAGACCTGGTCCGAGATCGAGCAGGGTCTGCGGTTGACCTTCGACGCGCTGCTGGACGGGCTGGACGCCTTGACGACAGCCGAGGCCCCCCCGCCGGAGGCTCGGATCCGGATGACCACCGACCAGCGCACCATCGGCTGCTTTTTCGAGATAACGCTGAGCGCCGGCCGCACGATGCAGTTCAGGACCACCCACTTCGAGGCCGGCGGCCAGGGATGGCACCGCAAGGAGAAGCGGACCTGGGTCTGCGAGTGGACCGGGGCATCCCCCGACGACGTCACCGAGGCCGCTCGCATTGCCGCGCGCATGATGCGGGAATGGAACAACCGCGCCGGGACCGACGAGGTGCGCGACCACTGGGTGCCGGGGTACACGAAGACCCGGTTCGCCGGTCGTTCTATCGTCGACCTGCCCGGCTTCGGCTTCGGCCGCTCCTCGAGCAACTGATCAGGTCCGGCGGTTCAACAGCCCGGTCTCGTAGGCGATGTCGACCAGCTGCGCGCGGTCGCCACCGCGCCCGGCCACGTGGTCCGGGCCGTCATGACGCGTCGTAGACGGTGGTCGGGATGTCCTTGGCGCACAGGGTGCGGAGAATGATCGGCTCCACCTGGTCCCACTTGCCGCCGGCCAGGCCACAGCCGATGCGGGGCATGTGCACCGAGGCCCGGCGGGCCGCCGCCTCGTCCGCGAGCTTCGTCAGGCAGCGCTCGAGGGCCTCGTAGCGGATCGGCGGGCCGGAGCTGCCGGTGCGGATGCCGCGCTGGGCGACCATGTTCGCCACCCAGACGTCGGGCTTGACCTGCACGACCCGCACGGCGCCGAGGCCGAAGTCGTTGCCGGCCCGACCCCGGTGCCACGCCCGGAAGTCGCGTTCGGGCTCCGGCCACCGGCGGGACACGGCCAGGACGAAGCCCTTGCCCCAGCCACCGAGGTCATTGCACACGTGCGCGATGATCTTCGGCCCCTTGGCCTGCGGGCTGGTCGCGTCGCCCTTCACCACCGTCAACGTGCGCATGCCTCCGATCATGACAGTTGGGTGCGACATTCGCCGTCGAGTAATCTGCGGGGCCAAGCCTGAATGAGGGAGGTGTCGGCGCGGTGACGCGACCCATCGCGCTGACGCCCTGTGAACCTGGCGGGCTCGATCCGGAGGCGGTGGCGGCCTCGATCGAGGCGTGGGTGACCTCGCCCGCGTTCACGGAGCTGGCCGGGCACTTCGGTGGCGAGGTGCCGGACGGCCCGCTCGACGCGGTGCTGGACTGGGCGGCGGAGTTCTCCGCGGTCTGGGACTTCCGGGCCGGGGTCAAGGAACGGTTCGACAACGCCCGCGTCGACTACCGTCCCGACCTGGATGAACGGCTGCGGTCCCTGATCGGGATCCTCGGCCTGGACGGTGCCGATCGTCCCGCGCAGGACAGCTACGACCACGTCGTCGTGCTCGGTGGTGGGATCCGGGTGGCCCTGGGCCGCACCGACTTCACGGCCCGGCTGCTCGCGGGCGGCCTGCGGGTCCGCACGCTCGCCGGGCTGGGCAGCCTACGGTTCCGCGACGACCGGGAGCACCGGGAGGGCCGCCGGCTCGGCCTCGACCCGTTCGAGACGGAAGCCGACATGATGACCATCGGTATGCGCCGGTTTGTTGGCCTTTCAGAACCTATTTCCGTACGTGAAGGTGACGGCTGGTGGCACCGCGTCTGGGCCGGTCAGCACCCGGGCGTCGAGGAGATCCACGTGCTCGCGGCGCCGTCCACCCAGCCGCCGCGCCGGGCCAACACCGCCGACACCCTCATCGGCTGGGCCGAGCACGTCGGCACCCCTACGGCGGACGAGCGCGTCCTGCTGGTCACCAACGCCCCGTATGTCCGCCACCAGCACTGCGACGCGGTACGCCTGCTCGGCAGCCGCTACGGGTGCGGCATCGAGACGGTCGGCTTCGACGACCTCGCGACGACCGCGTGGGGACGCCGGCTGCACACCACCGAGCTGCTGCAGGAGGTGCGCTCCTCGGTCCTGGCGACCCGCAACCTCCACAACGCCGTCGTGGCCTCCCGATGACGGGCCGGCCGGCCTTCATTCCGGCTGACAGCTTCCGTTGCCCTCGACGCCTACGACGTGGTACTCGTCGGGGTTGATCGTGATCTCGGGGCCCGGTTCTTTTTGAGATCCATCCGTAGTCCGCGAGCATCCGCGCCGAGGGCACGTCGGCCGCGCGGCCGTGAGCACCTCGATGTGGTTGGACCACCAACTGCCGAGGCAGGAAGTGCCGGCAGCCCGGGCAGCTCGTCGAGCGAACCACGGTGCCACGGGAGCGGCTCGCCCACCGTGGCGGTCTCGCCGGGCTGGACGAACCAGGTCACCTCGTCGACGAACTGCCCCGGTCGCTCATGGACGCAGCCTGACGCAGTAGATCTGGTCGAGGCTCTTGAGCCACGCGCCCTCGGCGGCGCACTCCGAGGCGCGCTCCGCCGTCCGCGTCAGCTCGGCGTCGTGGTCGGTGCCGCAGTCGACGATGTACGCCCGCCCGGCCACCTCACGCAGGCCGTCGGCCTCGATAAGGCCCGTCTCGTCACCGGTGTTGAAGCAGGTCCCCACAACGAACGAGCCGGTCTGCCGCCCCCAGCCGCGCGCCCCGAGGAACGCGATGACGCCGACCGCGACCACCGCTACCGTCGCCAGCGCCGCGCCTGCGGCGATCCACCAGATGATCCGCCGCGAGTTGGCGCGCTCGACCCCGTCAGCCATGTTCCCCCTCGTTCCGCGGACAGAGCGTAGACCAGCGTCACCAGTCGGTGTGCGTGGATTCCGCGGGCAGTTCCACGGTGACGCGCAGCCCGCCGGCGGGCCGGGGCGTGACGGTGAGCGTCCCGTCGTGCGCGCGGGTGATGGTCTCGACGATGGCCAGACCGAGGCCGACGCCCGCGTGGTCGGTGTGTGCCCGTTCGGATCCGCGCTGGAAGGGTTCGGTGAGTGTCGAGACCAGTTCGGGGGCCAGCTGCGCGCCGGTGTTCTCGACAGTGAGCAGCACGGTCCCGGGGCGGACGCTGGTGTTGACCCACACGGCGCCCCGCGCGGGCAGGTTGTGGACGATCGCGTTGTGCAGCAGGTTCATCACCACCTGCAGCAGGAGCGCTGGTGAGCCGCTGGTCGGGGTGATGTCGCCGGAGGTTTCGATGGTGACGCCACGCTCTTCCGCCAAGGGGAGGAGCGTTTCGGCGGCTTCCTCCGCGACGAGGGACAGGTCGACGCGCTCCCGGGTGAACGCCCGCTGGTCGGCGCGGCTGAGCAGGAGCAGTGCCTCGGTCAGGTCGATCGCCCGGGTGTTGACGGCGTCGAGGCGGTCGAGGACCTCGCCGACGTCCCCCGTCGGATCGCTGCGCGCCACGTCGAGCAGCGCCTTGGAGATGGCAAGGGGGGTACGCAGCTCGTGGGAGGCGTTGGCGGCGAATCTGCGCTGCTCGGCGACGTGCGCCTCGAGCCGTTCGAGCATCGTGTCGAACGCGTCGGCGAGCTCGCGGAACTCGTCCCTGCGGCCCGGCAGCCGGATGCGTTGGGACAGCGACCCGCCCGCGGCCAGGCGGGTGGCGTGGGTGATCCGGGTGAGCGGGGCGAGCATCCGCCCGGCGAGGATCCACCCTCCCACGAGGCCGAACAGCAGCAGGAACGCCAACACGACGGCTGCCCTCGGAGCGAAGACGTCCAGGAGTCTGGACCGGACGGGGAAGACGCCGTTCGTGGGGTCGTCAGCAGAAATCATGAGCGCCCGGTCCGGGACGTAACGAAGGAGGAACAGCCACACCGCCGCGAACATCAGGACAGCGGCCAGCATGAGGAACCCGGCATAGCTGAGGGTGAGCTTGAGGCGGACGCTCAACCCGGGCGCCCTATCCACGATCTTCTCCATCGCGTCCAGGCTCCGGCGGCACCTCGATGCGGTAGCCGACGCCCGGCACGGTCGCGATGATCCAGGGTTCGCCGAGACGTTTGCGCAGCGCCGAGACGGTGATGCGGACAGCGTTGGTGAACGGGTCGGCGTTCGCGTCCCAGGCGCGTTCGAGGAGCTCCTCCGCGCTGACCACACCGCCCTCGGCGGCGACGAGGACCTCGAGTACCGCGAACTGCTTGCGGGTCAGCGCGACATAGCGGCCGTCGCGGTGGACCTCCCTGCGGAACGGGTCGAGCCGGACACCCGCGATCTCCCGTACGGGGGGCCGGTTGTGGCCACGCCGGCGGTCGAGTGCCCGGAGCCGGAGGACGAGTTCGCGGAGTTCGAAGGGTTTCGTGAGGTAGTCGTCGGCACCGAGCCCGAACCCGGAGGCCTTGTCGTCGAGCCGGTCAGCGGCGGTGAGCATGAGGATCGGCATGCCGCTGCCGGACGCGACGATGCGCCCGGCGATCTCGTCACCGGACGGTCCGGGTATGTCGCGGTCGAGGATGGCGATGTCGTAGGGGTTGGTGCCCAGCAGCTCCAGAGCGGTGTCGCCGTCGCCTGCGATGTCGGCCGCGATCGCGGCCAGGCGCAGGCCGTCGCGGATCGCCTCGGCCAGGTAGGGTTCGTCCTCGACGATCAACACACGCACCCCGTCAATGGTACAAGTCGGTGCATATCTTCGACGTATCCAAAATCGCATACGCGCTGGCAACAGCGCACCGTCTTGACTGGTGGCATGGCTCAACCCGCCCCATCGACACAAGCCCACCCGGTGGAAACCGAACCGAGCAGCCCCATCCGCGCAGGCCTGCGGCCCGGACCCTGGAGGCGCGGCCCGGTGGTCGCGGCATCGGCGCTGGCGCTTGGTCTGTTCATGCCGCTGCACTCGAAGATCCCGAACCGGATCGGGAACGTCGGCAGCCTGGTGGAGACCTTCCTGCCGTGGTTCGGTCTGTTCGTCCCGGTGCTGCTGGCCTTGGCGGTGTGGCGCCGTTCCGCCGCCGCGGTGGTCGCGCTGCTGTTGCCGGTCGTGGTGTGGCTGAGCCTCTTCGGCGGGCAGCTGCGCGACAAGTCACACCCGGGCGGCGACCTCACCGTGGCCAGCCACAACGTGGGCGCCGGGAACCCGGACCCCACCGGCACGGCCCGCGACCTGGCCGCCTCCGGAGCCGACGTGCTGGCGCTGGTGGAGCTGGACCCGCAGGTCGTGGGCACCTACGAGAACGGGCTGGCGAACGCGTACCCGTTCCATACGGTGCAGGGCACGGTCGGGCTCTGGAGCAAGCTGCCGCTGTCGGACACTCAGCCGGTCGACATCAAGATGGACGCCGGGCCGCTCGGGGACGCCAGGACCGCCGACGACAAGCTGCCCTACAACCGGGCACTGCGCACCACGGTCGCCACGCCCCAGGGTCCGCTCGCGGTGTATGTGGCCCATCTGGGCTCCGCCCGGGTGAACCCCCGGGGCGGCTTCTCGACGGGCAGCCGGGACCGGAACGCGCGGGCGCTCGCCGAGGCCCTCGCCGCCGAGCAGAACACGCGGGTGGTGCTGCTCGGCGACCTGAACGGCACCCTGGACGACCGCGTGTTCGACGACATCACCGCGCGGATGGTCTCCGCTCAGGACGTGGCCGGCGACGGCTTCGGCTTCACCTGGCCGGCGCGGTTCCCGGTGGTGCGGATCGACCACATTCTGGTCAACGGCGTCCAACCGGAGAGTTCCTGGTCGCTGCCGGCCACCGGCAGCGACCACCTGCCGGTGGCGGCCCGAATCAGCTGGTGACGTGCGGGTACTGTGCCGCCATGTCGATCGGGACCTCACTGAAAGCGCTGGTCGCGCGCACCCCTGCCCGCGTGCGCGCGGTCGCGCTTGTCGCGGTCGGGCTCGCCATCGGCCTGACCCCGACACTCCTGCGTGACACGCACGCCGCGACCCCCGAACAGCTCGTGGGCACGGTCATCTTCTCGAACGACGACACCCGGCTCATCGTCTTCGAAGCCGACGGCAACCGGCGCGCGGACAGGGAGTACTTCGTCGCCGCGGCCTACTGGACCGATGAGACCGGGCGGCGGCACAGGGGCGGCTTCCCCAGCTGCCTGACCAGCCCGGCCCAGGATCCCGTGCGGACCGATCACCGGCGGGTCGCGATCGACGCGTTCCTCGTGACCGACAGCGAGGCCGACCGGCCGCAGATCGCCGTGGGCGTGCACTGCTTCAGCTGAGCCGGAGAGCGCGGGCCAGGCGGCGGACCGCCTCGTCCATGCGGTCGGGCGCGGCGGCCGTGTAGGTCAGGCGCAGGCGCGGGCCCGGCGGCTCGGCGGCGTACCAGGGGCGGCCGGGGAAGACGATGACGCCCTCGGCGGCCGCCGCGGCGGCCAGGGCGACGTCGTCGGTGCCGTCGGGCAGCGGCACCCACAGGTGCAGACCCCCACGCGGGACGGCCGCCGGCAGCAGCTCCGGCAGGTGCCGGCGCAGCGCCGCGAGCAGCGCCTCCCGCCGGGCC
>NZ_BAAALT010000247.1:0-43175 GCF_039528515.1 Luedemannella flava | reverse complement strand
GGCGGCGCTGGCCTTCCCGGACGCCGACACCGGCCGCCGGCTGTGGCCGACCCTGTGCGTGGCGGCGGGCGTGGCGATCGTGGCCGTCGGCGCGGTCGTCCTGCGGCGCGGCTGGGCATGGCCGTCGATGGGTTCCCGCTACGAGCGGCCTGCCGGAGTGGTTGCGCCCCAACCCGTCGCGGTGGGGCGTACCCCGGAAGGAAGGGGCGACCCCGCGCGGACGCCGGGCCGGAGGTCGACGGGGCAGTTCTGGGACGCCATCGACCGTGGTGACGATCCGACCGCGGACTAGCAGCGGGAACCGCGGCGATCCGGGGCCTTATACCGCATCCGGGGGCGCAGGCATTATGCCGCATTCCACAGGGTTAGCAACGGCATACCCCGGACTTGGGCGCGATCCTCGTTACCCCTACCATCGGCCGCATGACGACACCCGGATTGGGGAGCCCGCGGGTGGAGGTGGGCCGGTGAGCGTACTCGAGGAGATCCTGGCTGGGGTCCGTGAGGACGTCGCGGCCCGGCAGGCGCGGGTTCCGCTTGAGGCGTTGAAGGAGACCGCCGCGGCGGCGCCCCCGGCGCTCGACGCCTATGCCGCGCTGCGGTCGCCCGGGGTCGGCGTGATCGCCGAGGTGAAGCGCTCGTCCCCGTCGAAGGGGCAGCTCGCGGAGATCCCGGACCCGGCCGAGCTGGCCAAGGAGTACGCGGACGGCGGCGCCCGCTGCATCAGCGTGCTGACCGAGGGCCGCTGGTTCGGCGGCTCGCTCGACGACCTGGCGGCCGTGCGGGCCGCGGTCAACGTGCCGGTGCTGCGCAAGGACTTCGTGGTCTCCAGCTACCAGGTGCACGAGGCCCGGGCCTACGGGGCCGACCTGGTGCTGCTGATCGTGGCCGCGCTGGAGCAGAACACGCTCACGGGCCTGCTGGAGCGGGTCGAGTCGCTGGGCATGACCGCGCTGGTGGAGGTGCACACGGAGGCCGAGGCCGACCGGGCGCTCGCGGCCGGTGCCAAGGTCATCGGCGTGAACGCGCGCAACCTCGCCACCCTGGAGGTCGACCGGTCGGTGTTCGAGCGCATCGCGCCCGGGCTGCCGAACAACGTCGTGAAGATCGCGGAGTCGGGGGTGCGGGGCCCGCACGACCTGATCCGCTACGCGGCGGCCGGCGCCGACGCCGTCCTGGTGGGGGAGGGCCTGGTGACCCAGAAGAGCCCGCGCGAGGCGGTGGCCGAGCTGGTGACGGCCGGCTCGCACCCCGCGACGCCGAGGCCGGTCCGATGACCGGGACCCTGCCGGACTTCGCCGGACACTTCGGGCGGTTCGGCGGCCGGTTCGTGCCCGAGGCGCTCATCGCGGCGCTCGACGAGCTGGAGAAGGTCTACCGCGAGGCGCTCGACGACCCGGCGTTCCACGCCGAGTTCGACCGGCTGCTGCGCGAGTACGCGAACACGCCCAGCCGCCTCTACGACGCCACCCGGCTGTCCGAGGCGGCGGGCGCGCGCATCCTGCTCAAGCGGGAGGACCTCAACCACACGGGCGCGCACAAGGTGCGCAACGTGCTGGGCCAGGCCCTGCTGGTCAAGCGGATGGGCAAGCCGCGCGTCATCGCCGAGACCGGCGCGGGCCAGCACGGCGTCGCGAGCGCCACGGCCGCGGCCCTGTTCGGGCTGGAGTGCGTGGTCTACATGGGCGAGGAGGACACGCGCCGGCAGGCGCTCAACGTCGCCCGTATGCGGATGCTCGGCGCCACGGTCATCCCGGTGACCAACGGTTCGCGCACCCTCAAGGACGCGCTGAACGAGGCGCTGCGCGACTGGGTCGCCAACGTCGACACCACGCACTACCTGCTCGGCACGGCCGCCGGCCCGCACCCGTTCCCGATGATCGTGCGGGACCTGGTGAAGGGCATCGGCGAGGAGGCCCGTGAGCAGGTCCTCTCGCTCACCGGCAAGCTGCCCGACGCGGTGGTCGCGTGCGTGGGCGGCGGGTCGAACGCGATCGGCATCTTCCACGCGTTCGTGCCCGACGAGTCGGTGAAGCTCTACGGCTTCGAGGCCGGCGGCGACGGCGTCGCGACGGGCCGCCACGCGGCCAGCATCACCGGCGGCTCGGTCGGCGTGCTGCACGGCAACCGGACGTTCCTGCTGCAGGATGAGGACGGCCAGACGATCGAGTCGCACTCGATCTCGGCGGGCCTGGACTACCCGGGCGTCGGGCCGGAGCACGCGTGGTTGCACGAGACCGGCCGGGCTGTCTACGAGCCCGTCACGGACGCCGAGGCGATGGACGCGTTCCAACTGCTGTGCCGCACCGAGGGCATCATCCCGGCGATCGAGAGCTCGCACGCGCTCGCCGGCGCCCTGCGGCTCGCGAAGCAACTGGGTCCGGACGCCACCATCCTGGTGAACCTGTCGGGTCGCGGCGACAAGGACGTGTCGACCGCGGGTGACTACTTCGGACTGTTCAAGGATCAGGCATGAGTGTGTCCGTGGCCTTCGAGAAGGCAAGGGCCGAGGGGCGGGCCGCGCTGGTGGGCTGCATGCCGGCCGGTTTCCCGACCGTCGACGGCAGCATCGCCGCGATGAAGGCCATGGTGGAGTCGGGCGTCGACATCATCGAGGTCGAGTTCCCGTACTCGGACCCGGTCATGGACGGCCCCGTCATCCAGCGGGCCAGCGAGATCGCCCTGGCCGGCGGCGTGCGCAGCGCGGACGTGCTGCGCATCATCGAGGCCGCGGCGACCGCCGGCGCGCCCGTGATCATGATGACGTACTGGAACCCCATCGAGCGTTACGGCGTGGAGCGCTTCGCGCGCGACTTCGCCGCCGCCGGCGGGGCCGGGCTCGTCACCCCCGACCTCATCCCCGAAGAGGCCGGCGAGTGGATCGCCGCGGCCGACGCGCACGGGCTCGACAAGGTCTTCCTCGTCGCCCCGTCGTCGACGGACGAGCGCATCGCCATGACGGCGGCCGCGTGCCGGGGCTTCTGCTACGCCACCGCCGTGATGGGCGTGACCGGCGCGCGGGAGCAGACGTCGGACGCGGCGCCCGCGCTGGTCGCCCGGGTCCGCGCGGCGGACGCCACGATCCCGGTCGGCGTCGGTCTGGGAGTACGCAACGGGGAGCACGCGGCTGCCGTGGGCGCCTACGCCGACGGGGTCATCGTGGGCAGCGCGTTGATCAGGACGCTGCTGGACGCCGCCGACCTCGACGCGGGCCTGGGCGCGTTGCGCGAGCTCAGCGCGGACCTGGCGGGCGGGGTGCGCGCCGTCAAGCGTTGACCGTTACCAATTCGTGATCCGTTAGGATCACGCGGGTGAACGTGAACGTGACTCCGCTCCCGGGCATCGGGGTGCAGCAGGACTTCGCGACCCGGGACGGTCGGCGCCTCGGCGTCATCACCCACAAGGACGGTCACGCGGAGCTGCTCGTCTTCCGCCGCGACGATCCCGACGCCGTCATCGTGGCCGTGCCGCTGACAGCCGCGGAGTCCGGCACGCTCGCCAGCCTGCTCGGCGCGCCGCACCTGGTGGAGCACATCGCCGCGCAGAACCGCGACGTCACCGGCATCGAGACCCACCAGCTCGCCGTGGTCCCCGGCTCCCCGTTCGACGGGCGCACGCTGGGCGACACCACGCTGCGTACGCGCACCGGCGCGTCGATCGTCGCGATCCTGCGCGGCGGCACCGTACATCCCTCCCCCCGCCCCGACTTCGGCCTCACCGCCGGGGATCTGATCGTCGTCGTCGGCACTGCAGACGGTCTCGCCGAGGCGGCCCGCATCATCGACAACGGCTGAGCCGGATGGGGGACGGCCACAGCACCGCCACCGCACTCATCGAACTCGGGGCCGTCCTCTTCGGCCTGGGCGTCCTCGGCCGGCTGGCCTGGCGCATCGGCGTCTCGCCCATCCCGCTCTACCTCCTCGGCGGCCTGGCGTTCGGCGCCGGCGGCCTGGTCCCGCTGCACGGCATCGGGTCCTTCGCCGGCCTGGGCGCCGAGATCGGCGTCGTGCTGCTGCTCCTGCTCCTCGGCCTGGAGTACTCGGCCGACGAGCTGATCACCGGCATGCGCCGGTCGTGGCTCGCGGGCATCGTGGACATCGTGCTCAACGCGGCGCCCGGCGCGGCCGTGGCGGTGATCCTGGGTTGGGGGCCCATCGGAGCGCTCGCGATGGCCGGCGTCACGTACATCTCGTCGTCGGGCATCGTCGCGAAGGTCCTGGGGGACCTGGGCCGGCTGGGCAACCGTGAGACGCCCGTCGTGCTGTCCATCCTCGTGTTCGAGGACCTGGCGATGGCGTTCTACCTGCCTATCCTCACCGCCGTACTCGCCGGGGTGGGGTTGGTGGGTGGGCTCAAGGCACTCGGCATCGCGTTGGTGACGATCACGGTGGTGCTCGTCGTGGCGTTGCGGTACGGGCGGATCGTCTCGGCCGTCGTCGACGCGCGCGAGCCCGAGGTCTTCCTGCTGCGCGTGCTCGGCGCGGCGCTGCTCGTCGCGGGCCTCGCCTCGGCGCTGCAGGTGTCGGCGGCCGTGGGCGCGTTCCTGCTCGGCATCGCGATCTCCGGGTCCACCGCGGAGAACGCGACGAAGCTGCTGGAGCCGCTGCGCGACCTGTTCGCCGCCGTGTTCTTCGTGCTGTTCGGCCTCAACACCGACCCGGCCACGATCCCGCCGGTGCTCGGCGCGGCCGTGCTGCTCGCGATCGTCACGACGCTGACCAAGCTGCTCACCGGCTGGTGGGCGGCGCGCCGGCAGGGCGTGGCCCGGCTGGGCCGGCTGCGCGCCGGCGCCGCGCTTGTGGCACGCGGCGAGTTCTCCATCGTCATCGCCGGCCTCGCGGTCGCGTCCGGCGCGGTCGGGGGCGAACTGGCCGCGCTCGCCACCGCGTACGTGCTGCTGATGGCCATCGCGGGGCCGGTCGCGGCACGCGTGGTGGAGCCGGTGGCGGGGTGGTTCAGCCGCCGCCGGCAACGCGTCGTCGAGGCCGGCCCCGGCGAGGTCAGCCCCGGCGAGGTCAGCTGACGGGGACGGCCGGGGGCTGCTGGGCCGGAATGGCGGCCTCGTCCCACGGCTCGTCGTCGGCCGACCGCGGGTCGACGTCGCGGAGCACGTCGCGCAGCACGCCCGAGCGCCCGGCCAGCGCGTCGGCGACGGCCGCGCGGGTCGTGGCCGTCATCGGCTCGGGCAGGCACGCGGGGTCGTGCCAGGCCAGCCGGCTGATCCGGTCGGGCGCGTTCACCGCCACGTCGGCGTTGGCGAGCCGGCCCCGGAACACGTGCACGAGCACGTCGGGCAGGTCGTCCCCGCACCCGTCGCCGGTGAGCTGGTAGAGGCCGACCAGGTCGACGAGCTCCGTCTCGGTGCCGGTGTCGGTGCGCACGTCACGCACGACCGCGTGCACCGGGCTCTCGCCGGCGCGGACGCCGCCGCCCGGCAGGCCCCAGAGCTGGTGCCCCTGTCGCTGTTGGCAGAGCAGGACGCGGCCGGCCGGGTCGGTGATGACCGCGGCGACCGCCGAAGTGAGCGCTGTCATGCCACAAAAGACTAGAACCGGACGGACCCACCGCCTAGCGGGCACGACGTGCGAAGTCGCCCGATGTCAACGCGGTCTGTGGCGCGCCCCGGGTTAGCGGTAGCGTGTGCACCCGTGACCACGGCTGCGACCATCCTCGCCGACATCCCCAGCCCGACCGAGGGCGCCTGGTACCTGGGCCCCATCCCCATCCGGGCGTACGCGATGTGCATCCTGCTCGGCATCGTCGCGGCGGTCCTGATCACCGAGGCCCGGCTGCGCCGGCGGGGCGCGCCCAAGTGGCTGACGCTCGACATCTCCCTCTACGCCGTGCCGGCCGGCATCATCGGCGCGCGCATCTACCACCTGATCACCTCCCCCGACGACTACTTCGGCGCCGACGGCGACCCGCTGCGCGCCTTCCGGATCTGGGAGGGCGGCCTCGGCATCTGGGGCGCCGTGGCCGGTGGCGCGCTCGGCGCCTGGTGGGCCTGCCGGAAGGTCAACCTGCCGCTGAGCGTCTTCGCCGACGCGCTCGCGCCCGGCCTGCCGGTCGCCCAGGCGATCGGCCGCGTGGGCAACTGGTTCAACAACGAGCTCTTCGGCGGCCACACCGACCTGCCCTGGGGCCTCAAGGTCTACGAGTACGACCTGGGCGCCGGCAAGGCGGTCGTCGACCCCGCCACCGGCGAGCCGATCCTCGTGTCCGGCGGGCCGTTCCACCCGACGTTCCTCTACGAGGCGGTGTGGGATCTCGGCGTCGCGCTGCTCGTCTGGCTCGTCGACCGGCGCTGGAAGCTCGGCCGGGGCCGCGCGTTCGCGCTGTACGTCATGGCGTACACGGCGGGTCGGTTCTGGATCGAGGCGATGCGCACCGACACCGCGCACGAGTGGCTCGGCCTACGGGTCAACAGCTGGGTGTCGATCGCCGTCTTCCTCGGCGCGCTCGCCTACTTCGTGCTGGTCCGCGGCCCGCAGGAGCACATCCTGACCGCCGAGGACGGCACGATGACGCTGGTGACCGCCGACGGCACGCCGATCGACTGGCGCCACCGCAAGGGCCGCTCCGACGGCGTGGGCGCGCCGTCGGCCCAGGACGTGGAAGAGGCCGCGGACGATGAGCGGGCTGAGGCCGCCGATGCTGCGGAGCCGGAGGTGCCGGCCGACGACCCGTCGGACGACGATCTCATCGACTCGGCGGACGAGACGAAGAAGCCCAGGAACAAGGGCTGATGCGTACCGCGGTGGTGGTCGGCGCGGGCGTCGGCGGCCTCGCGGTCGGGGGTGCGCTGGCCCGCTCCGGCTGGCAGGTCACGCTGCTGGAGCGCGACGACCGGCTGCGCGGCGGGGGAGCGGCCCTGCTGATCTGGCCCAACGGCGTCGCCGCGCTGCGCGCCCTCGGGCTGGGGCGGGGCCTCGACGCGATCGCGTTTCCCACGATGGCCTCCGGCATCCGGCGCCCCGACGGCCGCTGGCTGGTCGAGGCCCGCGAGCCGGCCGTGCCCACCGAACAACCCGTGGTCGTGCACGCCGACGACCTGCACGACACCCTCATGGCCGGCCTCGGCGAGACGCTCGAGATCCGGACCAGCACCGAGGTCACCGGCATCCGCACCGCACCCGGCGACCGCCCGGCCGTAACGACCGGTCGGCACACGTTCGAGGCGGACCTCGTCATCGCGGCGGACGGGGCCGACTCGCTGCTGCGCCGCCGGGCCACCACCGGTTCGTCGCTCGTACCGGCCGGCTTCACGACGTGGCGCGCGGTCATCCCGTGGTTCCGGGCGCCCAAGCTGCCCGACACCGTGCCGCATGCCGGCGAGATGCTCGGCGCCGGCCGGCGCTTCCTGCACGCGACGCTCGGCGAGCGCGGCGCGGCCGGCGGCTCGTCGCGCGGCGGCATCTACTGGGCGGCCACGGCGCCCGGCGCCGCCCGCCCCGAGTCGCCCGCCACCCAGCTCGCCCTCCTGCGCCGGTGGTTCGCCGACTGGCAGACCCCCGTAGGCGACCTGCTCGCCGCCACCGAGCCCGAGGACCTGGTGCAACGCCTGGGCGAGGAGCTGCGGCCGCTGCCCGCCCGGTTCGACCGGCCCGTCGGTGGGGGCGGCCTCGTGCTGCTCGGCGACGCTGCCCACGTGGCCACCCCGAACCTCACCCAGGGCGCGTGCCTCGCGTTCGAGGACGCGGCCACCCTGCAGTCACTGGTCGCCGGGGCGCAGCCCGGGCCGGACCTGGTCGCGGCCCTGGACGCCTACACCCGCGTCCGCCGGCCCCGCGTGACGCGCGTGGCCCGGTCGTCCCACCGGCTCGGGCGGGTCCTGCAGGCGCAGGGCCGCTTCACGGTCCGCGCACGCGGCGCGGCGCTGGGCGCCCTGGCGCCGCGCCTCCTCCTGCGCGCCCGCGACACGGCCGCCGACTGGCAACCCCCGGCCTGACCTCTCCGCCCGCGACCGCGCGCGGGTCGCCGTCCGCGGTGCCGACGAGACGCACCCACCAGCGGACCGTGTTCTGCCGGGACCAGACGCGTCCGCGCCCGCCATGGGGTCGTCTTTGGCGAGGGGCCGCGGCGGGCTCGCCTGCCAAAGGGGTCGCTCTCGGTGGGTGGCGGCGTGGCGCGCCGCGCTTGTGGGTCGCCTTGGCGGGACCCGAGGTGGTGGCGCCCGCCAGTGGGTCGCCCTTGGCGAGCGGTCGCGGCGCGCTGCATGCCGGAGCCCCGACTTGGTGATGTGGTGAGGGCGCCGTTGCCGGGTAGCCGCCAGATGTGCGCTTCTGGTTGGGTGGCATCGCTTCTGTCGCCAGATGTGCGCATGTGGTGACCGGACGCGCCGCGTAGCCCGCCATATGTGAGCAGTTGGTGAGGTGGATGGCGGCGGTGCTCGCCATATGTGAGCAGTTGGTGAGGTGGACTGCGGCGGTGCTCGCCAGATGTGCGCATGTGGTGACCGGACGCGCCGCGTAGCCCGCCATATGTGAGCAGTTGGTGAGGTGGACTGCGGCGGTGCTCGCCAGATGTGCGCATGTGGTGACCGGACGCGCCGCGTAGCCCGCCATATGTGAGCAGTTGGCGAGGTGGACCGCGGCGGCGCTCGCCAGATGTGCGCATGTGGCAGGAGGGAGCGGTGGGTGGGCCGCCAGATGCTCACATTTGGCGACGGGGTGGGAGGGCGATCCGCCAGATGCGCGCGTGGGTCGAGGCTGCGGGTTGGGGTGCTCCCAGCTGCGCACATCTGGCCGCGGGGCACCGCGTGGCCCGATCCGCCAGGTGCGCGCGATTCGGTCAGTGGGGATGGGCGAGGCGCGCGCCGGGGCGTACTCAGGAAGGGGTTTCGGCGATGCAGGCGGTGCCGATGCGGACGAAGCCGCTGCGCTCGTAGACGCGGGCCACGGTCTCGCTTTCCGCCGAGAGGAACACGAGCGGGCTGCCCTGATCCTGGGCGTAGCGCGCGAGGAGCTCGCTGACGGCCGCGCCGAGGCCGCGGCGGCGGGCGCTGGGCAGGGTGGCCACGCCGACGACCTCGGCGCCGGTGGGGGCGAGCTGCACGGCGCCGGTGGCCACGATGCCCTCGTCGGTCTCGGCCACCACGTGCTGCAGGAAGCCGGCGCGGGCGGCCTCGGCGACGAAGGCGAGCTGGCCCTCGGCGGTCGGGGTCACGGCGGCGTCGCGCTCGGCCGGGCCGATGGGTCCGACGGCGGTGCCGAGGTTGCCGAAGCCGAGGTTCGCCACGGCGGAGCGGACGGCGAAATCGCGCGCGAAGTCCGGATCATCCGGATCCATCAGGCGGACGCGCGCGTCGGTCAAGGGCGGGGGCGCGGTGGTCGACGCGCGCACCATGAGCGGGGCGAGGAGCACCTCCAGCCCGCTGGCGCGGACCGCGTCGAGCAGGGCGGGGGTGGTCTCGTGCACCCACTCGACGGCCTCGGGTACGCCCAACTCGCGCTGCCGGGCGCGGACCGCATCGACGTCCATGACATTTACCAACGTCGTTCCAATGCGCGGCCGGGCATAATAGGGCCAACCGGCACGTCCCATCCCGAAGATCTCAAAGGGTCCGGCGGACTCGACGAGGGCTCCGCCGTTGCGGGGGAACTGGTCGTAGGCTTGCTCTATCGCGGCGAGGGTTCCGGTGGAGACAGTCACGGCCGTTTACCTTAACGCCCACTTGATGAGACGCCGACACCTTTGTTGATCTGGGGCGGAACGGCGGTCGCGTACACTGCACAGACGGGCCGACGTCGTCCCACCGCGAATTCTGATGACGACGTCTGGAGGCACCCATGACCGCACCGCCGGCCCAGGGCTTGTACGACCCCGCCCATGAGCGGGATGCGTGCGGCGTGGCGTTCGTGGCCGACGTTGCCGGGCGGCGTTCGCACAACGTCGTCCAGCAGGGTCTGGGTGCCCTCGTGCGGCTCGACCACCGGGGCGCCCGGGGCGCCGAGCCGAACACCGGCGACGGCGCCGGCATCATGATCCAGATTCCGGACGCGTTCGTCCGCGCGGTCGTCGATTTCGAGCTCCCGCCGGCCGGCTACTACGCGACGGGCCTGGTGTTCCTCCCCGTCGACGAGGCGGACGCGGCCCGCGCCGCGACGATTATCGAGAAGTACACCCTGGTCGAGGGCGCGGAGCTGCTCGGCTGGCGGGACGTGCCGACCGACGCGAGCGACCTGGGCGAGTCCGCGCTCGCCGCGATGCCCCGGGTGCGGCAGGTCTTCCTCGCCGCGCACCGGCTCACCGGCGGCCCGGCCGGCCCGGCCGGCGAGGCGCTGCACGGCATCGAGCTCGAGCGCGTCATGTTCTGCGTGCGCAAGCAGGTGGAGCGCGAGACCCGCGAGCGCGGCGTCGAGGTGCACTTCCCCTCTCTGTCGGGCCGCACGATGGTCTTCAAGGGCATGCTCACCCCCGACCAGCTGCCCCAGTTCTTCCCCGACCTGCTCGACGAGCGGGTGGACAGCGCCATCGCGCTCGTGCACTCCCGCTTCTCGACCAACACGTTCCCGTCGTGGCCGCGGGCGCATCCCAACCGCTTCATGGCGCACAACGGTGAGATCAACACCATCCGGGGCAACAAGAACTGGATGGCCGCGCGGGAGGCGCTGCTGCGCAGCGACCTGATCCCGGGCGACCTGCGCCGGGTGTTCCCGATCTGCTCGCCCGACGCGTCCGACTCGGCCAACCTCGACGAGGTGCTGGAGCTGCTGCACCTGGCCGGGCGCACCCTGCCGCACGCGGTGCTCATGATGATCCCGGAGGCATGGGAGAACGACGCCGCGATGGACGCGGACCGCCGCGCGTTCTACCAGTTCCACGCCTCGCTCATGGAGCCGTGGGACGGCCCCGCCAGCGTCGTGTTCTCCGACGGCACGCTGGTCGGCGCGGTGCTCGACCGCAACGGCCTGCGACCGGGCCGCTGGTGGCGCACCAGCGACGGCCTCGTCGTGCTCGCCAGCGAGGCGGGCGTCCTCGACCTCGACCCCGCCACCGTGGCGCAGAAGGGTCGTCTGCAGCCGGGCCGCATGTTCCTGGTGGACACCGCGGCGGGCCGCATCATCGAGGACGACGAGATCAAGAAGGAGCTGGCCGCCTCCCAGCCGTACGACGACTGGCTGTCGGCCGGCCTCATGCACCTCGACGACCTGCCGGCCCGCGAGCACATCGTGTACACGCACGACTCGGTGCAGCGCCGTCAGCAGACGTTCGGGTACACCGAGGAGGAGCTGAAGATCCTCATCGGGCCGATGGCGCGCGCCGGCATCGAGCCGATCGGGTCCATGGGCACTGACACCCCGATCGCGCCGCTGAGCAAGCGGCCCCGGCTGCTCTACGACTACTTCACCCAGCTGTTCGCCCAGGTGACCAACCCGCCGCTGGACGCCATCCGCGAGGAGCTGGTCACCAGTGTGGCGTCGACGATCGGGCCGGAGAGCAACCTGCTCGACCCGAGCCCGGCGAGCTGCCGTCAGATCGTGCTCCCGTTCCCCGTCATCGACAACGACGAGCTCGCGAAGATCTATTCGATCGACGACGACGGCGACATGCCGGGCTTCCGCACGGTGCGCGTCTCCGGCCTCTACCGGGTGCGCGACGGCGCCGCCGGTCTCAAGGCGCGGCTGACCGAGATCTGCCGGCACGTGTCGGAGGCGATCGAGGACGGCGTGCGCATCCTCGTGCTGTCCGACCGCGACTCGACGGCCGACCTGGCGCCGATCCCGTCGCTGCTGCTCACGGCCGTCGTGCACCAGCACCTGATCCGCGAGCAGACGCGCACCCAGGTCGCGCTCGTCGTGGAGTCGGGCGACTGCCGCGAGGTGCACCACGTCGCGGTGCTGCTCGGCTTCGGCGCGGCCGCGGTCAACCCGTACCTGGCCTTCGAGAGCGTCGAGGACCTCATCGCCACCGGCGCGCTGACCGGCGTCGCGCCCGCGAAGGCGGTGCGCAACTACGTCAAGGCGCTCGGCAAGGGCGTCCAGAAGATCATGTCCAAGATGGGCATCTCGACGGTCTCGTCGTACTGCGGCGCGCAGGTCTTCGAGGCGGTCGGCCTGGAGCAGAAGCTCGTCGAGCGCTACTTCACGGGTACGGACACGAAGATCGGCGGCATCGGGCTGACCGAGATCGCGGCCGAGGTCGCCGCGCGGCACGCCACGGCCTACCCGGCGAACGAGGCCGAGCGCGCCCACCGCCGCCTGGAGGTCGGCGGGGAGTACCAGTGGCGTCGCGAGGGCGAGCTGCACCTGTTCAACCCCGAGACGGTCTTCCTGCTCCAGCACGCCACCCGGGCCCGCCGGTACGACGTCTTCCAGCAGTACACGGCCGCGGTGGACAAGAACGCGGCCGAGTCCGGCTCGCTGCGCGGTCTCTTCGAACTCAAAATCGGGGTACGCGAGCCGGTGCCGCTGTCCGAGGTGGAGCCCGCGAGCGAGATCGTCAAGCGGTTCGCCACGGGCGCCATGTCCTACGGCTCGATCTCGGCGGAGGCCCACGAGACCCTCGCCATCGCGATGAACCGCCTCGGCGGCAAGTCGAACACGGGTGAGGGTGGCGAGGACGTCGAGCGCCTCTACGACCCGCAGCGGCGTTCGGCCGTTAAGCAGGTCGCCAGCGGCAGGTTCGGCGTCACGACGGAATACCTGGTCAACGCCGACGATATCCAGATCAAGATGGCGCAGGGCGCGAAGCCGGGCGAGGGCGGGCAGCTGCCCGGCAACAAGGTGTGGCCGTGGATCGCCAAGACCCGGCACGCCACGCCGGGCGTGGGCCTGATCTCGCCGCCGCCGCACCACGACATCTACTCGATCGAGGACCTGGCGCAGCTGGTCTACGACCTGAAGAACGTCAACCCGGCCGCGCGCATCCACGTGAAGCTGGTCTCGGAGATCGGCGTGGGCACGGTCGCCAGCGGCGTGGCCAAGACCAAGGCCGACGTCATCCTCATCTCGGGCCACGACGGCGGCACGGGCGCGTCCCCGCTGAACTCGCTCAAGCACGCGGGCACCCCGTGGGAGCTGGGCCTGGCCGAGACGCAGCAGACGCTGCTCGTCCAGCGCCTGCGCGACCGGGTGACGGTGCAGGTCGACGGCCAGCTCAAGACCGGCCGCGACGTCATCATCGCGGCGCTGCTCGGCGCGGAGGAGTTCGGCTTCGCCACGTCGCCGCTGATCGTGTCGGGCTGCATCATGATGCGCGTCTGTCACCTCGACACGTGTCCGGTCGGCATCGCCACGCAGAACCCGGTGCTGCGCAAGCGTTTCACGGGTCGGCCGGAGTTCGTGGAGAACTTCTTCACGTTCCTCGCCGAGGAGGTGCGCGGCTACCTGGCCGCGCTGGGCTTCCGGACGCTGAACGAGGCGATCGGGCACGCCGAACTGATCGACACCCGCCCCGCCACCAACCACTGGAAGGCGCACGGCCTCGACCTGCGTCCGCTGCTGCACGTGCCGGACCTGGCCGAGGGCGCGTCCCGCATCCGGGCGACCGCCCAGGATCACGGCCTGCAGCACGCCCTGGACCGGCGGCTCATCGAGCAGGCCGGCGTCGGGCTGGACCTGCTGGAGGTCGGCGAGCGGATCTCCCTGACGTCCGGGGTGCGCAACGACAACCGCAGCGTCGGCGCGATGCTCGGTGGCGAGATCGTGCGGCGCTCGGGCACGAAGCTCGACGACGACATGGTCCACGTCGAGCTGCGGGGCACGGCCGGGCAATCGTTCGGCGCGTTCGCGCCCAAGGGCCTGACGCTGCGCCTGACCGGCGACGCCAACGACTACGTGGCCAAGGGCCTGTCCGGGGGCCGGGTGGTCGTGCGTCCGGACTCCTCGGCGCCGTTCGCCGCGGAAGAGCAGATCATCGCGGGCAACACGATCCTGTACGGCGCGACCTCCGGCGAGCTCTACCTCTCCGGCCAGGTGGGCGAGCGCTTCGCGGTGCGCAACTCCGGCGCGGTCGCGGTCGTCGAGGGGGTGGGCGACCACGGCTGCGAGTACATGACGGGTGGCACCGTGGTGGTGCTGGGCCGCACCGGGCGCAACTTCGCGGCCGGCATGTCGGGCGGTACGGCGTTCGTCTGGCAGCTCGACCCGTCGCGGGTCAACCCGGAGCTGGTCGACCTTAGCCCGGTCAGCGACGAGGAGGAGCCGCTGCTGCGCCAGCTCGTGGAGCGCCACCACGACGAGACGGGTTCGGCGATCGCCGGCCGGCTGCTGGAGCGGTGGGAGGCGGCGCTGGGCGAGTTCACCGCCGTCGTGCCGCGCGACTACAAGCGCGCAATCAAGGTCATCCGCGCCGCCGAGGCCGCCGGTCGCGACATCGATGAGTCGATCATGGCGGAGCTGGCGGCCGGTCCGGCCGCGGCGGCCGAGGTGGCCAAGCCGCGACAGGTCGCCAGGACGGAGGTGGCGAGTGCCTGACCCGAACGGCTTCCTGCGTTACGACCGGCGGCTGCCGGCCCGGCGGCCGGTGCCGGTGCGCCTGCTGGACTGGCATGAGGTCTATCCCCAGGCCAGCGACGAGCTGATCCGCGAGCAGGCGACCCGCTGCATGGACTGCGGCGTCCCGTTCTGCCACCAGGGCTGCCCGCTGGGCAACCGGATCCCGGACTGGAACGACCTCGTCCGCACCGACACCTGGGACTTCGCGATCGAGGCGCTGCACGCCACGAACAACTTCCCGGAGTTCACCGGGCGGTTGTGCCCGGCACCGTGCGAGGCGGCCTGCGTCCTCGCCATCAACGGCGGCCAGCCGGTGACGATCAAGCAGGTCGAGGTCGAGATCATCAACCGGGCGTTCGAGCGGGGCACCGTGGTGCCCAGCCCGACGCCGACGCCGTCGGGCCGGCGCGTCGCGGTGGTCGGCTCCGGCCCGGCCGGCCTCGCCGCCGCCCAGCAGCTCGCCCGGGCCGGTCACGAGGTGACCGTCTACGAGCGCGACGACGAGCCCGGTGGCCTGCTGCGCTACGGCATCCCCGACTTCAAGCTGGAGAAGCAGCACATCGACCGGCGCCTGGACCAGCTCCGCGCCGAGGGCGTGCGCTTCGTCACCAGCTGCAACGTCGGCGTCGACGTCACCGCGGACCAGCTGCGGGCGGAGTACGACGCCGTGGTGCTCGCGGCGGGCGCGCTCGCGGGCCGCGACACCCCGGAGACGCCCGGTCGCACGCTCAAGGGCGTGCACCTCGCGATGGAGCACCTGGTGCCCGCCAACCGGGTGGTCGCCGGCAAGCAGGAGACCGCGGAGATCGACGCGGCCGGCCGGCACGTGATCATCATCGGCGGCGGTGACACCGCGGCCGACTGCCTCGGCGTGGCGCACCGGCAGGGCGCGGCGAGCGTGACGCAGTTCGACATCTACCCGCTGCCGCCCGCGGAGCGCGACGAGTCGCGCGACCCGTGGCCCACCTGGCCCACGATCCTGCGCAACTACCCGGCCCACGAGGAGGGTGGCGACCGCGCCTTCGCGGTCGCGGTGCAGGAGTTCGTCGGCGACGACGAGGGCAATGTGCGGGCGGTGCGCATCGCCGAGGTCACCGTCGCCAAGAAGAACGGCCAGCGGGTCGTCAGCCCGGTGCCCGGCACGGAGCGGGAGCTGCCCGCCGACCTGGTGCTGCTCGCGATCGGCTTCGCCGGTACCGAGGACGGTCCGCTGCTCGACCAGCTGGGCCTGCTGCGTACGCCGTCGGGCGCGATCGCGTGTGGCCCGGACTGGCAGACGGACGCTCCCGGGGTCTTCGTGGCGGGTGACATGCACCGTGGCGCGTCGCTGGTGGTGTGGGCGATCGCCGAGGGACGGGCCGCGGCCGCCGCGGTCCACGCGTACCTGGGGGGTGCCGGGATCCTGCCGGCACCGGTGGAACCGGCGGACCGCCCGCTCGTGGCCCGCTGAGGATGGTCTCGGGACACCGGGTGCGACGTCAGCGACGATGCTCACACCCGGTTACCACTATGCGGTCGGGGCGTGGACCGGCGCGGGCAGTGCTGCCCGCCGCGGCGTAGTCTTGTCGGTGGTTCCGCCCGGAAGAAATGTCCGTTAATTGTTATTTGCGGAACGTTCACTTGACGATATGGGGTCGGCCGATCGGTCGACCTGGGAGAGGCATAGCCTGATGACCGTGACCCGTCGCGCGAAGATTGTCTGTACCCTTGGGCCCGCCGTGGACTCCCCGGAGCGGATCCGCGAACTCATCGCCGCCGGCATGGACATCGCCCGGCTCAACATGAGCCACGGTGCGCAGGCCGACCACGAGAACCGTTTCAACCTCGTCCGCGCCGCCGCGGCCGAGGCCGACCGGCCCATCGGCATCCTCGCCGACCTGCAGGGTCCCAAGATCCGACTGGGCAAGTTCGCCGAGGGCCACACCGAGTGGCGCACCGGCGAGACCGTCGTGATCACGAGTGACGAGATCCTCGGCACCCATGACCGCGTCTCCTGCACCTACCGCAGGCTCCCCAGCGAGGTCCGCGTCGGTGACCGCCTGCTCATCGACGACGGCAAGGTCGCCGTCGAGGTGCTCGGCGTCACCGGTCCCGACATCAGCTGCGCCGTCGTCGAGGGCGGTCCGGTGTCGGACAGCAAGGGCGTCTCGCTGCCCAACGTCGCGGTGAGCGTGCCGGCCCTGTCGGAGAAGGACGCCTCGGACCTGCGCTTCGCGCTGCAGCTCGGCGTCGACATGATCGCCCTGTCGTTCGTGCGGTCGCCCGACGACATCAAGCTCGTGCACGAGATCATGGATGAGGTCGGCGTCCGTCTGCCGGTCATCGCCAAGATCGAGAAGCCGGAGGCCGTGGCCAAGCTCGAGTCCATCGTGGACGCGTTCGACGCGATCATGGTGGCGCGCGGTGACCTCGGCGTCGAGCTCCCGCTGGAGCAGGTGCCGCTGGTGCAGAAGCGCGCGGTGCAGCTCGGCCGCGAGCAGGCGAAGCCGGTCATCGTCGCGACCCAGATGCTCGACTCCATGATCGAGAACTCGCGCCCCACCCGCGCCGAGGCCTCCGACGTCGCCAACGCGGTGCTCGACGGCGCCGACGCGGTGATGCTCTCCGGCGAGACCAGCGTGGGTGCCCACCCGGTGCAGACCGTGCGGACCATGGCCCGCATCATCACCACCACCGAGTCCGGCCCGATCCCGGTGCCGCGCCTGCAGCACGACCCGCGCACCCGCGGCGGCGCGATCACCGCGGCGGCCTCGAACATCGCCCGGGCCACCGGCGCGAAGGCCCTCGTCGCGTTCTCCCAGACGGGCGACACGGTGCGCCGCCTCGCGCGGTTGCACTGCGAGCTGCCCCTCATCGCGCTGACCCCCGAGCCGGCGGTGCGCCGCCAGCTCGCGCTCAGCTGGGGCGTCGACGCGTACCTGGTGCCGTTCGTCCAGCACACGGACGACATGTTCCGGCAGGTGGACCAGTCGCTCATGGGGCTCGGCGTGGCCGAGCCGGGCGACTACGTGGTGATCGTCGCCGGCACGCCCGCGGGCACGCCCGGCTCGACGAACACCCTGCGGCTGCACCAGATCGGTACGCTCTCCTCGTGACCTCGGTCGCCACTTGCCGGTCAGGCGGCGGTCGACGCGCTCGTGGCGCTGCTCGACCTGTCGGACCTCGGTCCCGACACGTTCCTCGGCGTGAGCCCGCCCGTCGGCCCCCAGCGCGTCTTCGGCGGCCAGGTGGCCAGCCAGGCGCTCGTCGCCGCCGGCCGGACGGTCGACCCGGCGCGCGCGGTCCACTCGCTGCACGGCTACTTCGTCCGCCCCGGCGACCCCGCCGAGCCCATCACGTACGCCGTCGAACGGGTCCGTGACGGGCGGTCCTTCTCCGTGCGGCGCTCGGTCGCCACCCAGCACGGCAAGACGATCTTCTTCATGTCCGCCTCGTTCCACGTGCCGGAGGAGGGCCTGGACCACCAGGCGCCCGCCCCGCGGGTGGTGCCGGGCGCGAAGCCCAGCGACAGCGAGGAGCCCGGCGCCCCCGACGACCGCGTCGTCCCGCCGCCGGAGGAGCTGCCCACGCTCCTGGAGCGGCTCGCGCCGTACCCCGAGCGGGCCCGGGCGCTCGCGCTGCGCGAGATGCCCATCGACGTACGCTACGACGGCGAGCCCGGCTGGGTACGCCCCGGCAACCGGCGTCCCGAGCCGCACCAGCGGGTCTGGATGCGCATCGACGGCACGCTGCCGGACGACCCGCTGCTGCACGCCTGCGCGCTCACCTTCGCCTCGGATCTCACGCTGCTCGACTCGGTGCTGTCGGCACACGGCGAGGTCTGGGGGCCGGGCGGCGTCATCGGCGCGAGCCTGGACCACGCGGTGTGGTTCCACCGCCCGTTCCGGGCCGACGAATGGCTGCTCTACGACTGCTGGAGCCCGTCCGCGTCCGACGCCCGCGGCCTGGCCACCGGCCGCCTGTTCACCCGCGACGGCCGCCACGTGGCGAGCGCCGTTCAGGAGGGCCTCCTCCGCCGCGTCGGCGGCTGAGACCGCCGGCCCGCGTCTCGAAGCTTGCCGGTTTGGTGGCTACGTCGTGTGTGGGCGACCGCGGAACGTGCCAGCGTACTGTCTGGGCGGTGGGGGACAGCGGATGTGCGATCTTGGGAGCGGACGGGGGCAGGGCGGCTGGTGTTCGAGGTGCTCGCCGGGGACGACGCGTCGCCCGTGATCCTGCACGTGCCGCACGCGTCGCGGCATGTCACGCCGGCCGCGCGCGCCGGCATCGTGCTCGACGATGAGGCGTTGGCCGCCGAGCTCGACCTCATGACCGACGCGCACACCGACGTGATCGCCGAGCGGGCGGCGGTGCGGGCCGGCGGTACGCCGTGGCGGTTCGTCAACCTGGCGTCGCGGCTGGTGGTGGACCCGGAACGGTTCCCCGACCCCGACGCGGAGGAGATGACCGCGGTCGGCATGGGCGCGGTCTACACCCGAACGTCACACGGGGCGATGTTGCGCGCCGACGATCCCGACCGCGCCGAGGAGCTGCTCGCCACCCACTTCCGGCCGTACGCGCAAGCGATGACGGAACTGGTCGACGGCCGGCTGGCCGCGTGCGGGCGGGCGGTCGTCATCGACGTGCACTCGTACCCGTCCGCGCGCCTGCCGTACGAGCTGCACGACGGTCCCCGGCCACCGGTCTGTCTGGGCACCGACGACGCGCACACGCCGGGCTGGCTCGCGGACGCGGGCCGCCGGGCGTTCGGCGACCTCGGTGTCGGCTGGAACACGCCGTTCGCCGGCTGCTACGTGCCGCTGCGCCACTACGGCAGGGACGACCGGGTGGCCGCGATCATGGTGGAGATCCGGCGCGACACGTACCTGGTGGAGCCGGGCGGGCGTCCGACGGCGGGCATCGACGTGCTGGTCCACGGCCTGGCCGTCCTCGTCGACGCCGCCGGCGGTCGCTGAGCGATCGCGGGGGCGCCGAGAGTTTCGACCGGGTGCGCCGGTCCACTCGCGACACGAGCGCGGCGGGTCGCACGGTCGCGCCGGCAACCGTGCGATCGATGCGCGTCATGCTCTGCTTCGCTCGGTGGACGCGACGCCGTTCAAAACGTTCGCGAGAAGAAGCAGGTGAAGCTGACCTCGGCATAGTCGTATGCGGATGTGTCGACACGCATCGCGTCCTTGACAGACGCGTTGCGTGGGGCATAGCTTCGCTCGCCAGGAGGCCGTTCGAATCGTTTCAAGAGGAGATGGCGGCTCGACGTTCGTCACCGGATAGCGCTTGCCTCACGTGGCCCACACGTCCACAGGGGAGGCCGTATAAGGGGAGGACACGCATGCGCTCCGCGCACGCATGGAACAGATTCCTGGCCGCCACGGCGGCGGCCACGCTCATCCTCGGCGGCGCGGCGGCGTGCGGCGGGGACGACGCGGCGGACAGCAGGACCACGATCAGGTTCGACTGGTGGGGCAACCCGGACCGCGCCGCGGTGACCGAGAAGGCCGTGGACCTGTTCGAGCAGAAGAACCCGACCATCAAGGTCGAGACGTCGTACGCGGAGTTCAACGCGTACTTCCAGAAGTTGGCCACGCAGATCGCCGGCGGCGGCGCGCCGGACGTGCTGCAGATGGACTACCGGTACGTGCGTGAGTACGCCGACCGCAACGTCCTGGCGCGGCTCGACGCCGGCGACGCCAAGGTGGACACCTCGGGCGTCACCCCGCAGGTGCTCTCCGGCGGCACGGTGAACGGCAAGCTGTTCGGCATCCCGCCCACCCAGAACACGCAGGTGTTCAGCTACGACTTCGCCGAGTGGGCCAAGTCCGGTGCCACGGCGCCCAAGGACGGCTGGAAGTGGGCCGACCTGCAGGCCGCGGCGCAGAAGATCTACGACGCCTCGGGCAGGAAGGTCCACGGCATCGGCGACTTCGGCGGCATCGAGGACTGGTTCGAGGTGTGGTTGCGCCAGCAGGGCAAGGCGCTTTACACCCCGGAGGGCAAGCTCGGCTACACGGCGGCCGACGTGGTCGCGTGGTGGAAGCTCTCCGACGGCTGGCGGCGCAGCGGCGCGTCCACCCCGGCCGAGCTGACGGCCAAGGTGGACGGCTCGCAGGCCAACGACCCGGTGACGCAGAAGAAGGCGACCTCGGGCTTCGGCTACGACAGCGGCTTCACCCCGACGAGCTGGGAGACGCTGGGCCGGGAGTTCAGGCTCGCGCCGTTCCCGTCCGACACGGGCAGGCTCGGGCAGTACGCGAAGCCGGCGATGATGTTCAGCGTCGCCCAGCGCTCGGAGCACAAGCCCGAGGCCGCGAAGCTGATCAACTTCCTGGTCAACGACCCGGAGGCGGGCGCCATCCTCGGCATGTCGCGCGGCCTGCCGGCCAACGGCACCGTCCGCGACGGCGTCGGTGGCAAGCTCACCGGCCCGCCGCTGGTCGCCTTCCAGTACGAGCAGGCGGTCGGCCCGAAGCTCGACCAGGCCCCGCCGCCGCCGCCGAAGGGCGCCGGCACCGTGAAGAGCACCTTCCAGCGGGTGTACGACGACGTCATCTTCGAACGCACCACGATCGAGGCGGCCGCCGAGAAGTTCCTCGCCGAGGCGCAGAAGGCGATCACTCCGTAGATGGTGCAACCGACCTTGGCACAGGGGGCGCAGGGGTCGGGGGGGGGGGGGGGGGGGGCCCCCCCCCCCCCCCCCCCCCCCCCCCCCCCCCCCCCCGGCGCGGCCGCGACCGCTACGGCGAGCGGCCCGCCATCGCGTACCTGTTCCTCTCGCCGTGGGTGGCCGGGGCGCTGCTGCTCACCGTGGGGCCGATGCTGGCCTCGCTGTACCTGTCGTTCACCGACTACGACCTGTTCACCGCGCCCGGGTGGGTCGGCCTGGACAACTACCGGCAGCTGTTCACCGACGACCCGCGCTTCCTCACCGCGATCTGGGTCACCGCGAAGTACGTGCTGATCTCGACGCCGCTCAAGCTCGCCGCGGCGCTCGCGGTCGCGGTGCTGCTCAACCGGGCCAGCCGGCTGCAGGGCGTGTACCGGTCGGCGTTCTACGCGCCGTCGCTGCTCGGCGCGAGCGTCGCGGTGGCCCTGGTCTGGCGGGTCATCTTCGACACCGGCGGCGTGGTCGACCGGGGCCTGTCGACGGTCGGGGTGCACACCGGCGGCTGGGTGTCCTCGCCGGAGTACTCCCTGCTGGTGATCGTGGCCCTGGCGGTGTGGCAGTTCGGCGCCCCCATGGTGATCTTCCTGGCCGGGCTGAAGCAGATCCCCCGGGAGCTCTACGACGCGTCGTCGGTGGACGGGGCCGGGTCGTGGCGCACGTTCCGCTCGGTGACGCTGCCGATGCTGACGCCGGTGGTGTTCTTCAACCTGGTGCTTGAAACGATCCACGCGTTCCAGGCGTTCACCGGCGCGTTCGTCATCAGCGGCGGGCGCGGCGGGCCGGGCGACTCGACCCTGTTCTACACGCTGTACCTGTACGAGAAGGGCTTCAACGAGTTCCGGATGGGCTACGCCTCCGCGATGGCGTGGCTGCTGGTCCTCGTGATCGCCGCGGTGACCGCGCTGCTGTTCCGCAGCTCGCGGCGCTGGGTGTTCTACGCCGGGGAGGACGGACGATGACGGCGACCGCGCGCCGCGTGGCCTGGCATCTGGTCTGCCTGGCCGCCCTGGCGGTGCTGCTGTACCCCGTGGTGTGGCTGGTCTTCGCCTCGGTGAAGCCGGCCCACGAGATCCTGTCCAGCCTGGCGCTGCTGCCCCGGAGGTGGATCCTCGGCAACTACGCCGAGGTGCTGCGCGGCATGGCCGGGGTGAGCGTGTGGCGGTTCCTGGGCAACTCGCTCATCGTCTCCACGGGCGCCGTGATCGGCACGGTGATCTCCTGCTCGCTGGCCGCGTACGCGTTCGCGTGGCTGCGCTTCCGGCTGCGCGGGCCGCTGTTCGCGTTCATGATCGCGACCATCATGCTGCCGGTGCACGTGGTGCTCATCCCGCAGTACACGATCTTCCAGTGGCTCGACCTGGTGGACACGTTCTGGCCGCTCATCCTGCCCAAGCTGCTCGCCACGGACGCGTTCTTCGTGTTCCTCATCGTCCAGTTCATGCGGGGCCTGCCGCGCGACCTGGCGGACGCGGCCCGGCTGGACGGGTGCGGGGCGGTGCGGGTCTTCGGGCACGTGGTGCTGCCGCTGACCCGGCCGGCCCTGGCCACCACGGCGATCTTCACGTTCATCTGGTCGTGGAACGACTTCCTCAGCCAGCTGATCTACCTGAACACCCCGGACAACTACACGCTGCCGCTGGGCCTGCGGCTGTTCATCGACCAGACCAGCCAGACCTCGTACGGGGCGATGATGGCCATGTCGGTGCTCACCCTGATCCCGATCGCGCTGTTCTTCGTGGTGTTCCAGCGGCTGCTCGTCGAGGGCGTGGCGACCACGGGCATGAACGGGTAGGCCGATGATGTGCGGCGGCGCGGTCCGACGATAATCCTCCGTATGCGCCTGTCAGCCCGGGTCGATTACGCCCTCCGTGCCGTCTGTGAGCTCGCCGCCGCGGGGGAGGGCGCGGGGCCGGTGACCTCGGAGCGGCTCGCCACGGCGCAGAGCATCCCGCCGAAATTCCTGGAGAGCATCCTGCTCCAGTTGCGCCGGGGCGGCGTGGTCAACGCCCAGCGCGGCCCGGAGGGCGGCTACTGGCTGGCCCGGCAGGCGGGCGAGATCGCCCTGGCCGACATCATCCGGATCATCGACGGCCCGCTCGCGCACGTGCGCGGCCAGCGCCCCGAGGAGCTGGGGTACGGCGGCTCCGCCCGGGCGCTGCAGGACGTCTGGATCGCCCTGCGCGCCAGCGAGCGGGAGATCCTGGAGCTGGTGACGATCGCCGACGTGGTCGCGGACGAGCTCCCCGAGCGCGTCCGCGACCTCATCTCCGACCCGACCGCCTGGGTCTGACTCCTACGCCGCGGCGCCGACCCGGGGCTTGGGCACGACGACCGTCGTGTTGATCCCCTCCGGCACCCGGACGTGCACCGTGTCGCCCACCCCGACGCCCAACGGGACGAACTGGGCGCGGGTGAGCGACACCAGGATCACCTGCTCGCCGGCGGTCACCTCGACCCGGATCTCGAAGCCGACCCGGGTGACCCGGCTGATCTGGCCGCTCACCGCGTCGGGGTCCGGGTCGCCGGTGTCCAGCTCCAGGTCGTGCGGGCGGACGAGCCGGTCGCCGACCTGGGTGACCGGGCCGAGGAAGCGCATGACGAAGTCGTTGGCCGGCTGGTCGTAGAGCTCGTCGGGGCTGCCGATCTGCTCGATGCGGCCGTCGTTGATGACCACGATCTCGTCGGCGACCTCCAGGGCCTCCTCCTGGTCGTGGGTGACGAAGATGGTCGTCACGTGCACCTCGTCGTGCAGCCGGCGCAGCCAGTCGCGCAGCTCCTTGCGCACCTTGGCGTCCAGCGCGCCGAACGGCTCGTCGAGCAGCAGCACCGTCGGCTCGACGGCCAGCGCCCGGGCGAGCGCCATGCGTTGGCGCTGGCCGCCGGAGAGCTGGGCGGGCAGCCGGTCGGCGAACTGCTCCAGGTGCACCAGGGCCAGCAGCTCCTGCACGCGGGCGCGGATCTCCTCCTTGGGCCGCTTGCGGATCTCCAGGCCGAAAGCCACGTTGCGCGCCACCGACAGGTGCTTGAACGCGGCGTAGTGCTGGAAGACGAAACCGACGTTGCGCTTCTGCGGCGTCAGGTGGGTGGCGTCCACGCCCTCGATCTCCACCCGCCCGCTGTCGGCGCTCTCCAGGCCGGCGATGATGCGCAGCAGGGTCGACTTGCCGCCGCCGGAGGGGCCGAGCAGCGCCGTGAGCCGACCGGCGGGGATGGACAGCGACACGTCGTCGAGCGCGACGAACGTGCCGAACCGCTTCGTGACGTTCTCGATCTCGATGCTCAACGGTCTTCCTTCGGGCGGATGACGGACACGATGATGACGGCGGCCACCGCCACCAGGGTGAGCAGGAACGCGATGGCGTACGCGCTGTCGGTGTTGAAGTTCTGGTACAGCTCCTCGACCGCGAGGGTGGCGGTGCGGGTCTCGCCGAGCACGTTGCCGGAGACGACCTTGACGGCCCCGAACTCGCCCAACGACCGGGCGAGGCTCAGCACGACCCCGTAGACGACGCCCCACTTGATCGCCGGCAGGGTGATGCGCCAGAACGTCTGCGCCGCGTTGGCCCCGAGGCTGCGCGCGGCCTGTTCCTGCTCGTCGCCGATCTCCTCCAGCACCGGCACGACCTCCCGGATGACCAGCGGCAGCGCGACGAAGGTCGTCGCCATGACGATGCCCGGGGTGGCGAAGATGATCTGGAAGCCGGCGTCCTCGAGGGCCGGCCCGAACCAGCCGGTGCGCCCGCCGTAGACCAGCACGAGGGAGAAGCCGACCACGATGGGGGACACCGAGAGCGGCATGTCCAACAGGGCGCTGAGCAGCCGCTTGCCGGGGAACCGGTAGCGCACCAGCAGCAGCGAGATGCCGACGCCGAACACGGTGTTGATGACCACGGAGATGAGCGCGACCTGCACGCTCAGGCTCAGCGCGTGGGTCAGGTCCGGGTCGTCGAAGATGCCGGTCAGGCTGTCCATCCCGTCGGCGAACGCGTTGCGCGCCACCAGCGTCACCGGCCAGGCGACGAGCAGCACCAGGTACGCCACGACGACCAGCCGCAGGACATAGCGCGTGGGACGGGCCCGGGCGGGCGTGCGGGGCTCAGCCACGGCGCACCATCCTCCGCTGCAGGACGTCGAGGGTCACGATGACGACCAGCGAGATCGCCAGCAGCACGGTCGCCACGGCGGCCGCGCTGTCGAGGTTGTCGTTCTCGATGCTGGACAGGATGCGCACCGAGGTGACCTCTGTACGCATGGGCAGGTTGCCCGACAGCAGCACGAGCGAGCCGTACTCGCCGACGGCGCGGGCGAACGAGAGTGCCGCGCCCGCCGCGATCGCGGGGGTGAGGCTCGGCAGGATGATCCGCCGGAAGATGGTGAGCCGGCTGGCGCCGAGCGAGGCCGCGGCCTCCTCGGCGTCGCGGTCCAGTTCGGCGAGCACCGGCTGCACGGTCCGCACGACGAAGGGCAGCGTGACGAAGAGGAAGGCGAGGAACACGGAGGCGCGGGTGTTCGCGACGTTCACGCCGAACGGACTCTCCGGCCCGTACAGCGAGAGCAGCACGAGGCCCGCGATGATGGTCGGCAGCGCGAACGGGATGTCGATGAGCACCTCGAGGGCGCGCTTGCCGAAGAAGTTGTCGCGCACGAGCACCCACGCGATCAGCGTGCCCATGACCACGTTGACGAGCGTCACCAGAAACGCGAAGCCGACCGTCAGCCTGATTGCCGCGGCCGTCTGCTCGTTGGTGACCGTTTGCCAGAAGTTGGACCAGCCCCCGCCCGCCGAGGTGACGACCACCGCGGCGAGCGGAATGAGCACCAGCAGGCTGAACCACAGCATGGCGATGCCAAGTCCCAGGCCCGAGGCCCGGGTAAGGGGGAGACCCGCCCGGACCGACCGGCGGTTGCCCGCCGGCCGGTCCGTGGCGACCGTCGTCGTGGACACGACCCTACTTAGCCTTCCCGGAGGCGGCAATGATCTTGACGATGAGGCCGTCCTTCTCGTCGAAGTACTTCTTCGACAGGGCGGACCAGCTCTCGAAGTCGGTGGCGACCGTGAGCAGCTTGGCGGGCTTGGGGAACGGGTTCGCGGCGTCCGGCACGCCCTTGATGCCCGTCGTGTCGACGCCGTCGATGATAGGACGGAAGCCCTTCAGCGCGAACTGACGCTGCCCGTCCCTGCTGAGGACAAAGTCGATCCACTCCTTGGCCTTCGGGTTGGCGTCCTTGAGGATGGCGCCCGGGTTCTCGATCAGGATCGTCGTGTCCGGGTAGACCCACTCCAGCTCCTGGCCGTTCTGCACCGCCAGGATGGCCTCGTTCTCGTACGCCAGCAGTACGTCGCCGGTGCCGCCGAGGAAGCTGGTGGTGGCCTCGCGGCCGCTGCCCGGCAGCGACACCACGTTCGCGAACAGCTTCGTCAGGTAATCCGAGGCCTGGGCCTCGGTGCCGCCGTTGGCGCTGATGTGACCCCACGCGGCGAGCGCGTTCCAGCGCGCGGCGCCCGACGAGGCGGGGTTCGGGGTGACAATGCCGATGCCCGGCTTGATCAGGTCGTCCCAGGACCTGATGCCCTTGGGGTTGCCCTTGCGGACGGCGAACACCACGACCGAGGAGGAGACGATGCCCTTGGTCGGGCCGGCGTTCCAGCCCGCGTCGACCAGGCCGGCGTCGACCAGGCGGGTGACGTCACTGCTCACCGAGAAGTGCACGTAGTCGGCCTTGAGGCCGTTGACCACCGCGCGGCTCTGGTCGCCCGAGGCGCCGTACGAGGTCTTGAACTTCACGCCCTTGCCGGCGTCCGTCTTGTTCCACTCCGCGGCGATCGCCTTGTTCGCCGCCTCGGGGACCGCGAAGCCGACGATGTTGAGGGTGACGTCCGAGCTGCCCGACGGCGTGTCGTTGCCGCCGCAGGCGGTCAGCGCCAGACCGGCGGCGAGGGTGAGGGCTATGGCTCTGATCCGGGTCTTCATGTGAGGGACCTGTCCTTCTTCAGGCGCGCGCGGGGGTCACGACGACGCCGTTGGCAATCAGTTCGGTGGTCTTACGCCGGTCCAGTTCTGGACTACGGCCACGGACGGCTGTGTCACGGCGGTGCGCGGGTCGAGGGGGATGGCCCGTATCGCGGTTAGCGGAGCTGACCGTCGACCCGCGACGTACAGCACTTGGCCCGAAGGTTCATCGTCCGCTCCCGGTATTTCCGATCGGGTTGATCGGGTTAGTGGGTCAACCGTAAGTGGTCGGGAACCGTCCCGTCAATCGGGACCGCCATCCCATGATTCGCCGGACATCGACAGCCGGAGCCGTGACCAGCGCAAACGAAGGCGCTGGCCTGCGGTGATACGTCCTATCGGTGGATGGCGCGCCGACGTTTCGGCGGCATCACACGGAAGATCCGCCAGCCACGGCGTCGGCCGCCGACCGGATCGCGTCCCACGCCGCGGCGACGTCCGCCGCCGTCGTCCGGGGCGAGCCGACCGCGAGTCGCAGCGCGTACCGCCCCCGCACCCGCGTGTGGCTCAGGTACACCCCGCCGTCCGCGTTGAGCCGCTCGAGCAGCGCCGCGTTGGCCCGGTCCGCGTCGTCGGGTGCGGCGCCGCGCAGCCGGAAAACCACCAGGGCGTACGGGTACGGAGCGACGATCTCGAACCGTTGGTCGGCGCGCACCAGCGCCGCGAAGTCCCGCGCCAGCGCCACGTGCGAGCGGATGTGCGCCCGCAGCCCTTCGGCGCCGTACCAGCGCAGCACGAACCACAGCTTCAGCGCCCGGAACCGCCGGCCCAGCGGCACCTGCCAGTCCCGGTAGTCGATGACCGCGTCGCTGTCGGTCGCCGCGTTGCGCAGGTACTCCGGCAGCACGGACAGCGCCTGGATGAGCCCGGCCCGGTCGGCGACCCAGAACGCGTCGCAGTCGAACCCGGTGAGCAGCCACTTGTGCGGATCGAAGCAGTACGAGTCGGCGTGCTCCAGGCCGACCTGGCCGGCGCGCAGCTCGGGGCACACCGCCGCCGACCCGGCGTACGCCGCGTCGACGTGCAGCCATATCCCGTACTCCCGGGTTATCTCCGCGATCGCGGGCAGTGGGTCGACCGCGGTGGTGGAGGTGGTCCCGACCGTCGCGACGACGAGCGCCGGCACGGCGCCGGCGGCGACGTCGGCGGCGATCCGCTCGCGCAGCCGGTCGGGCCGCATGGCGAGGGTCTCCTCATCCACCTCGATCAGTCGCAGGCCCGCGTCGCCGATGCCGGCCATCCGCGCGGCCTTCTCGATGGACGAGTGGCCCTCGGTGGAGGTGTAGACGGTGTAGCGGCGGCGCGTGCCCTCCGCGCGCCAGTCGCCGCCGCTGGCCCGGTGCAGCGCCGCGAGCGTCGCGACCAGCGTCGCCGACGACGCCGAGTCCTGGATGACGCCGCCGCCCGTGGACCGCGAGCGGAACTTCTCCGGCAGGTCCAGCAGGTCGGCCAGCCAGTCGAGGACGACGGTCTCCACCTCGGTGCAGGCCGGCCCCGTCGCCCACAGCATCCCCTGGACGCCGAGGCCGGCGGCGACCAGGTCGCCCAGCACGCTCGGGCCCGAGGTGTTCGCCGGGAAATAGGCGAAGAACCGGGGATGCTGCCAGTGCGTGAGGCCGGGCGCGATGATCGTGTCCAGGTCGTCGACGAGGGAGGCGAACCCGTCGCCGGTGGCCGGCGGGCCGGCGGGCAGCTTCGCCGCCACCGCGCCGGGCGGGTCGGCGGGCCGCACCCGCCGCTGTGGCAGCGACGTCCAGTAGTCGGCGACCCAGTCGACGAGCTGGTGCCCGTACGTGCGGAACTCGTCAGGCGACATGTGCGGCGGGACAGAAAGATCATCCATGGTGGCAGAGTAGCCGTCCGGCGGGGTGTCCTCCGCCGATCGGACAGGCGTCCCAGGTCCCGGCAGCGGTTTGTCGACAGTGGCGCTGAGCTGCGGATTTGCCCCGTGAACACGGGGTCGGTGCGCGGAGGGGCGGCGCGTCGGGCCGGGCGGAACCGCCTATTGTGTCCCCGTGGTGGACGCACTCGTCATCGGCGCCGGTGTGTGCGGCCTCACGACCGCGGTCGTCCTCGCCGAGCAGGGCGTGGATGTGGTCGTGTGGGCACGCGAGCCGGAGCGCACGGCCTCCTGGGCGGCCGGCGCGATCTGGGGGCCGATCGACTCGCGCCACCCCGAGGTGCCCCGGTGGAGCGCGGTCACCCGGCGGGCGCTGCTCGACCTGGAGGGCCCCGAGGCGGGCATCTGGCAGCTGTACGGCCTGGAGGCCAGCCGGGACAAGGTGGACCTGCCCGACTTCCTGCGCGACGAGACCGGCGAGATCGGCAGCGTGCTGGTGCCGGACATCGAGCGCTTCGACGGGGCGTCGACCGGGCCGTGCCTCAAGGGCTTCGCGGTCGCCTGGCGCTACGCCGCGCCGCTGATCAACATGCCGGTGTATCTGGCGTTCCTGCGCCAGCGGCTGGTCGCGGCCGGTGGCCGGCTGGAGGTGCGCCCGGTCGGTCGGCTGCAGGACGACCTGCCCGGCCGGGTGGTGGTCAACTGTTCCGGCGCCGGCGCGCACGACCTCGTGCCCGACCCGTCCGTCGAGGCCGTGCGTGGACAGCTGGTCGTGGTCGAGAACCCCGGCATCGGGGAGTTCTTCGCCGAGCACGGCGGGCACGAGGTGAACCTGACGTACATCTTCCCGATGAACGCTGAGCAGGTCGTGCTGGGCAGCACCTTCGAGCGGCACAACCGGTGTCCGGAGCCCGACCGCGACATCCGTCAGGGCATCATCGACCGGTGCGTGAGCATCTATCCGCAGCTGGTGGCCGCGCACGTGCTGGACGAGCGGGTCGGGTTCCGGTGCATCCGCGACCGGGTGCGGCTGGAGCACGAGCGGATCGCCGGGCGCGATGTGATCCATAACTATGGACACGGCAGCGGCGGGGTTAGCCTGTCCTGGGGCTGCGCCGCCGATGTCGCGGACCACGTGCGGGCCCTGCTCGGTTGACAGTGGACAATCCCCGCACCTGACGGTTTCGCTGCGTGGGTGTGTCCGGACGGACAGTAGTCACGGGGTTCGTTGATCCAACGGTTCACTGTAGACTCACTCCGGGAGTTGAGCGGCACTGCATCGACATGTCTCGATGCCGAAGGGAGTTCGGTGACCTCTATGCGGCCCTCGACCCCACGCGCCGACCCGGACGCCCACCCTGCCGCCCACGGGCGCAACGACGAGCAGCCGTGGGACCTGTTCGACACCGACTACTACTGGGCGCACAACTACCGCACGCTGCAGGACGTCGACCAGCGGATCCTGCGGTTCATCGGCGAGTTCTTCGACCGGCAGCCGCTGCGCGGCGGCCACGGCATCGACGTCGGCACCGGCGCGAACCTCTATCCCGTGCTGGCGATGCTGCCGCTGTGCCAGGCGGTGACCCTCTGGGAGTGGTCCCGGAAGAACGCGCAGTGGCTGGGTCGCGAGGTCGCGCACTACCGGCCGGAGTGGGATCCGTTCTGGGCCGAGCTCGTCGACCGGCCCTCCTATACCGCCGTCGGCGACCCGCGGCTGGCCGTCGCCGACCGCGCCCACGTGCGCCACGGGCACGTCTTCCACCTGCCCCGGCACACCTGGGACGCGGGCACGATGTTCTTCGTGGCGGAGTCGATGTCCGCGCTGCCGGAGGAGTTCGAGCGGGCGCTGTGCCGGTTCGTGCAGAGCCTCCGCCCCGGCGCGCCGTTCGCCGCGGCCTTCATGGAGGGCTCGGAGGGCTACTCCGTGCCGGTCGTGTTCGACGAGGCGCTGCCGCCGGTGTCCTACCAGTTCCCGGCGGTCCCGGTCGGCGTGGACGACGTCGCCCGGTGCCTTGCCACCGTGGCGCACACTGTGGACATCCAACGCATCGACAGGGGCGACAAGCCCTTGCGCGAGGGCTATACGGGAATGATCGTGGCCGTCGGCACGGCGGGCCCACCCAACGGCGCGTAGGAGGCAGGCACCATGAGGTTGCAGCCCAGGCAGACGCTGCTCGAGATCTGGAAGGCGACGGTGCGCCTGTCGTCCGCGGAGGGCGACAAGAACTGGGTCTTCGGCGGCGTCACCGGCACCAACTCGCTCAGCGACGCCGAGCAGCTGCTCTGCATCCTGCTGCCGGCCACCGCCGTCGGACCGTTCGGCCTGGACCAGCCCAACTCCACGCCGGACGACGTCGTCGGCGCCCTGCGCGGGCTGGGCAACGCGGTCGACATCCCATTGCGGCTGGTGCGGGCGCTGACCCAGTACATGGACCGCTACACCGACGACACGGGCACCCCGGTCTTCTCCGGCCAGGCCTACTTCTCCACCGCGCCCGGGTCACCGCCACCCACGGCCGAGCAGGCGAATATCAACGTCGTCGACTCGTTCACCATGTCCATCGGCCTGACGCTGGCCACCCTGACCTTCTCGCGCGGCTTCCGCTCGTCGCTGCGGCGGCAGGAGCTGATCGACGAGGTCCGGGCGCTGGAGGAGAAGGCCAGCGCCCGGCTCACCGCCGCCATGATCGGCATGCTGCGCAGCTTCACGGTCAACTCCTTCGAGTGGGACTCGCCCGAGGGTCGCACGCTCGTCGACACGGTCAACCAGGCGCGCCTGCCCGCCCGCCAGGTGGCCGACGACCTCTGGCGCTCCCTCGCCGACATCCGGGGCGCGCTGCGCGAGGTCACCATCGGGTTCGACCCGGACAACATCATCGACCTCGACCATCAGCACCGGCTGTTCGAGTGCGGCTGGACGTGGGGGGTCGCCCGGGGTGCGCCGCGCGTCGATACGAACGACCCGGTCGGGGAGCAGGAGCCGGGGATCGCCGAGGCCGCGCCCTATCTGTACTTCTCCGTGGTGGCCCTTAACGGCATCGCGAACCTCTTCACCGAGCGGACCCGCACCCTGGGCCTGCTCAACGCCGAACAGGTCCGCCTCGCCACCGCCCTGCAGCTGCGTTGGGAGATCACCCAGCGGTACTGGTCGACGCTCGCGAGCTTCGGCTCGGGCCGCTGGCCGCTGGAGGACATCCCCTGGCGCACCGCCGACAACGTGGAGTCCGACTACTTCAGTCTCCTGGTGACGGCCATGACCGTGCAGGACCTGCTCGCCCGACGGGCGTCCGACCAGGACCTGCTGCGGGTGGTCGACGTGCTCGACGAGCTCGCCGTCCGTGGCCGGATCACCCGTCGCCCGCTCATCCGGGACCCTTCGCTGACCACGTACCGGCCCGGCGAGCCGCACATCCAGGACCCGGCGCTGAACATGCACTGGCCGGGCGTGCCGATCACGCTGAACGGCAGTGATGTCAACGGCGGCCCGGTGCTCACGTGGCCCTGCACCGACTACACGCCGGTGCTGCTCAAGCGCGTGCTGCAGGTCGCCAACCTGATGAGCGACACGGACCTGCGCGGCCAGTTGCTGACCAAGGCCGACGCCATCTGGGAGAACCTGCTGGAGCGGCGCATCCACGACGGACCCGCCCACGACCTGTGGGACCAGGTCTCCCACGTGTACCCGCAGATCGACCTCGAGGCGAGCAGCCCGTCGTGGTACTACACGGAGCGCGTCGTGGAGTGCGTGCTCGAGGCGTCCACCGTGATCAACGCCGCGACGCTGCGCAACGAGCGCCTCGCGGCCCGCGCGCGCGACCTGCTCAACGAGGCCGAGCAGCTGTTCGACCGGGAGCAGCTCGCCGGCTCGGACAGCAGCGGTCCGCCGCTGCGCGACCTGCTCTACCGGGTGCGGGTCAAGCTGGAACGGGTGCGCGAGATCATCGACGAACGGCCCGGCACCGCGTTCTCGTTGGTCATCACGGTGCTGGAGGATCTGGACCGGTTGGCTGCCGCTCGGTCGAACGTCGACTGAGGGGCGACCGATGATTCTCGTCTTCGCGATCTCCGACAAGGGTGGCACCGGGCGCTCCGTCACCAGCGCGAACATTCTCTACCGGTCGTCTCTGGCGGGGCGCAACGTCTGCTACCTCGACTTCGACTTCGGCTCGCCGACCGCCGGCACCATCCTGCACGTCGACGAGGTGGGGCGGGGCACCAACACCCGCACGGGCCTGCACTCCTACCTGTTGGGCCGGACCGACCAGCCGCACGAGGTGGACGTCTGGAGCGAGACCGACCGGTCCGAGCTGCGCAACTGGCCGCCCAACGCGGGGCGCCTGGTGCTGCTGCCCGGCGACCGCAACGGCGGGGAGTTCGCGGCCAACAGCGACGTGGTCGAGCGGTGCGTGCGGCTGTTCAACAGGCTGAAGGAGGACTACGACGTCTGCCTGGTCGACCTGAGCGCCGGCCGCTCGTATGCCGCCCAGATCGCGTTGGCGGCGACCGCGCACGAGAAGCTGCTGCCGGGGATGACCGCCCGGTGGCTGGTCTTCCACCGGTGGACCCGGCAGCACATCGTGGCCGCGTCGGCGCTCTGGCAGGGCGCGCACGGCATCGTCGACACCGGGCGCCGGCTCGGCCACAACGACCACGTGCTGGCGAACATGGTCCGGTTCGTCCGCACCGCGGTGGTGAACCCGAACTCCGAGCAGGTCAACGTGCTCCGTGCGGCGCAGGTCGCGTTCCTGCTGCGCGCCGACGAGGTGCTGCGCGGGCTGGCCCACCGGGAGGGCGTCGGCACCACCAACGTGCTGGGTCAGGTGCCGCTCGAACCGCTGTTGCAGTGGCGCGAGCAGCTCATCACCGACAGCGACGTCGAGCGGGAGATCGCGAACCCGGAGACGGTGGAGGCCTTCCACGACCTCTCCGTCAACGTCATCGACGACGCCATGTGGGAAGGACTATGACCGCCGCTAACGACGCGACGTCCGTTGAGGTGGTGTTCGAGCAGCGCAGCGCGGAGCGGCACCTGGAGTCGGTGCCGCTCGCCCACGTCTCGGTGGAGCTCGGCCACGTCCATCACGAGGACTTTGAACGCGGCGCCGACCGGCTCAACCGGCACTTCGCGGCCGTGGCGGCGCAGGCGCGCGCCGTCCTCGGCCAGTTCGAGGCGGGCCAGGTGAGCACATGCTTCCTGGTCGACGACTACTTCGCCTCCGGCGACCCGCGGTCGATGATCCGCGACCCGAGCCGGGTCATCCCGGCCCTGCGCGACGCGGCGGCCAGCCACGGCCTGACGATCGACTATGTCGCGCGGGAGTCGGCGTGCGCCAGCTACGCCGACCCGGGCGCGGACGACCGGCCGCCCATCGAGCCCGCCCGGCTGCTGGCCGGCAAGCTCGTGGTCGACCCGCCCCCGGGCACGTACGGGTACCGTCCGCCGCCGCACATCAGCGGCTGGCTGTCCAACGGCCAACGGTCGGGTGCGCCGTCGGAGGCGATGGTGCCCGACACCTGGCAGCCGCCGCGGCAGAGCGGCACGCACCGTCATTCGATCTTCATGGACGTCCAGCTGTGGGACGAGGCCGGCGGGCACCGCACCTGGTCGTGCGCGTTCCTCGCGGCGGTGTGGCAGGCGCTGCGGCTGGGCCTGCTGCGCGACGACGGCCGGCGGGTGGCCGTCGCGCAGGCGTGGGGCGGGGCGCTGCCCCGGGTGTGGTCCGAACTGCCGCCCGTCGTGCAGCTGACGCCCGACCCGCCGCCGTTCTCGGCCGTGCGGACGTGGTCCGTGCTGCCCAGGGGCAACCAGCTCGTGGAGGCCGCCGTGTCCGTCGTGCTGGACCAGCTGAAGGTCGAGTCCCGGGTGGTGTCCGACCTGCAGCGGCAGGCCAAGGCGGCCGGCGCGCAGCTGCCGTCCTCGATCGCCGCGCGCGTCGGGTACGTCTTCTTCTGACGTCACGTGCGCGAGCGCGTGTGCTCCTCGCGGATCACGGCCTGCAGCTGCAGCGCCGCGGTGTGCACCTCGTCCACGCTGCGCACCACCTGGGCCACGTCGCGCACGTACTCCTCCATGCCGGCCAGCGGCAGCTCGACCTCCGCCGCGTTGGCGTCGTAGTCCCAGAACGAGCGCAGCCGCACCGCCCGTTCGATCGCCTCGATCAGCTCGTCGCCGACCACGAGGCCGTCGAGGGACAGGCTCCGCAGCCCGTCGAGGGTCTGCGCCTGCGGCGTCGTCGTCCAGTGCAGGCCGTGCTCGCGCAGCTCCGGGCCGAGCCCGTCGCGCAGCCCGGTCCACTCCGACTCGGCCCGGCTGATGGCGGCGTGACCGGCCACGTCGTCCACGAAGATCTGCGGGATCAGCCGGCGTACCTGCTGCCAGTCGACGAGCAGCTGGTCGAGCGTCGACCCGTTGTCGAACCCGTCCGCACCCGCGAACGCCTGGGGGGTCAGGCGGTCGATGACCTCGGTCAGCTCGTCGAGCTTGTCGGGGTCGTAGGTGATGGCGCTGACGTGGTCGACCATGTCCTCCACCGCCCGGCGCGCCAGCAGCACCAGGTCCTGACGGCGGCGGTGGCGGGCCTCCACGGCGTTGGCCCGCTGCAGGTAGATCAGCGCGACCGGCAGGCCGAACAGCGCGCCCGCCAGCGACGACACCAGGTTCATGACGAACTGCAGATGCTCCCACCAGCGCAGCAGGTCGCCCACGACGCCGAGCGCGGTCATCGCCAGGGCGCCGAGCCACATGGTCAGCGCCAGCCGGCGCATGCGCCAGCTGGCCTGCCCCCACACGGCGCGCAGCCAGGCGCGCTGGCGCCCCGCCTTGTCAGAGGCCATTCTTCGCCGGGTTGATCAGGGCGGCCGCCGCCGCGGTGAACCGGTCCCGGATGCGACTTGCCGAGGCGTCCCACTGCCGGCTGAACCCGGTGTACTGGTCGAGCCCCTGCCACAGGTGGGCCACCCGGCCGTTGTGCCGCACCGACGGCATCCACAGGTGCACGAGGTGGTCCAGGACCGGCCGGAGCCGGTTCGTGGTCAGGCGCGGGTCGGTGGTGGCCCTGGTCCGGTCGACCACCTGCAGCAGGCTGGTCAGCAGCCAGTCGTGCAGGGCCACGTCCTCGCAGAACGCCGCCACCACCGGCAGGTCCTGCTCGCGCACGGTCAGCCGGATGGTGCGCAGCTGGGCGTTCTCCAGGGCGAAGCGGATGTTCAACGCCTCGCCCACCCGGGCGCTCCACCGCACCTGGGTCCGCCCTACCCGCACCGGCGGCTGGCCGTCGAGCAGTGTCGGGTGCGTCGTCTGCACGTGGTCGGCGAGGGCGGCACTGATGGAGCCGAGGTCGACCATCCGCGCCCGCCGCGGGCGGCGGAGGAAGGCGAGCTCGAGCGCGGCGATCTGTTCGGCGCCGGTGCGGCCGGTGAGGTGCGCCATCCCGGGCTGGGACAGGTAGTGCGACCAGGCGCGCCGCTGACCGCTCGGGTGGTGCTGCAGCCGCACCGAGGCCGTGGCCTGCAGGACGTGCCCGCCCGTGACGATGACCCGCGCCCCCGCCGTGCCCACGACGTGCGCGAGCACGGCGCCCGACGCGTCCATCAGGTCGCAGTCCAGGCCCGACAGGATCATGGGCGAGCGGGCGTACTGGATCGGGCGCTCGAAGGTCTGCGCCTGGTGCCCGGGCACGATGCCGAGCAGCTGCCGGGCCTCCGCCGAGGACAGCGCGGTGGAGTGCTGCAGGAGTCCGGTGTGGACCTCGCCGAAGATGGGCAGACGGGCGGCGCGTGACCCGTGGTCAGCCGCAGGAGCTGAGCCCATGCCGTCCTCCCCTCTACCCGCGGGTCGCGTCGACCCGCCAGGCCGCGGCCCTCATTTCATCCCATCGTGCGACAGCCGGGCAACCGAAGAACGTCACTGTTAGCGATGCCACGTTGACGCACCGGCTTGTCGAGCATCCACAATGGTGATCGCGCGAGGGATGATGGGGCCATGACCCCTGAGATCCCGACACCCGACGAACGGGACGAGCTGTCCGCCGTGTACGGCGGGATCGGCTTCCACGCCCGGGACGCGTGGAAGACCGCCGAGGCGGTGTACGACGAGCACACGCTGCGCATCCTCGGGCATCCCGTGATGGAGGACTGGGAGCGGCCGTACATGCGGGTGCTCGCGGGGATCGCGGCCCGCGGCGGCGGGCGGGTGCTGGAGATCGGTTTCGGCATGGGCATCTCGGCCGGCTTCATCGCGGCAACGCCGGGCGTCACCGAGCACCTCATCATCGAGGCGAACCACGACGTGGCCGAGCGGGCGCGGCGGTTCGCGGCGACCGTCGACGGCGTCGACTGCCGGGTCCATGAGGGACTCTGGGAGGAGGTCATCGACCGCGTGCCCGACGGCAGCGTGGACGGCATCCTCTACGACGCGTACCCGCTGGAGGAGTCCGAGGTGATGAACCAGGCCCGGTTCGCCCCCGTCGCGTACCGGAAGCTGCGTCCGGGCGGGACGTTCACGTACTTCTCCGACGAGGCCCGCGACTACCGGCCCGAGCACCTCGCGATGCTGCTGGCGGCCGGCTTCGTCCGGGAGCGGATCGACTCGGAGATCGTCGCGGTGGACCCGCCGGAGGACTGCCAGTACTGGAAGAGCAGCACCCTCCTGGCACCCATACTGGTCAGGTGACGATGCGGTTCCGGCCGATCTCGCCGGACGGGCTCGCCCGCGAGCTCGGCGAGCGGGTCGCCGCGACGGAGCCGGGCCGGTGGCTGCGGGTGGCGGTCGACGGCGCGCCGGCGGCCCGCCCCGAGGACCTGGCGGACGCCGTCGCGGCGAGGGTGCGGCTGCGGGGGCGCGACGTGGTGCGCGTGCGCGCCGCCGACTACCTGCGCCCCGCGTCGCTGCGGTTCGAGCACGGCCGCACCGATCCGGACGCGTACTACTCCGACTGGCTGGACCTGGCCGCGTTGAGCCGCGAGGTGCTCGCTCCGCTGGAGCCCGGCGGGTCCGGCCGGGTGCGGCCCGTGCACTGGGACGCCACGGTCGACCGGGCGAGCCGGGCGGCCCCGGTCCCGGTGGGTCCCGGCGGCGTGGCGCTGGTCAGCGGGGGTCTGCTGCTCGGCGCGGGCCTGGCGTTCGACCTGGTCGTGCATCTGTCGGTGTCGCCGGCCGCGCTCGCCCGGCGTACCCCGGAGGATCTTCTGTGGACGTTGCCGGCGTTCGAGCGCTACGCCGCCGAGGTCGCGCCGGAGCTCATCGCGGACGTGGTGGTCCGGGTGGACGACCCCCGGCACCCGGCCCTCGCGCTGCTCGGCGAGCCGTCGTCCCGATGAGGCGGGACTGGCGCGCGGCGGCGGCCCTGGCGGTCGTCGTGGCCCTGGGCGGCGCCTGCAGCGGCCCCGCACATCCCGCCACCACCACATCAGGGCCGGTGCGCACGGCGGTGCGGATCATGCCGTTGGGCGACTCGATCACGGGGACGCCGGGCTGCTGGCGGGCGTACCTGTGGGACCGGCTGCGCCGGGCCGGCTTCGCCGACGGCAACACCCCGCCGCTGCCGACGGGCACGGCGGCCGCGCCGACGCCCGCCGGCGCCCGGGCGGCGATCGACTTCGTGGGCACGCGCGGCAGGCAGGCCTGCCCGACCGACTACCCGCGCGAGTACCCGCGGCACGACGGCGACAACGAGGGCCACGGCGGCATAACGGCTGAGCGGATGGTGGCCGACAACGCCCTGCCGGGCTGGCTGGAGCGGGCCCGCCCCCGCGTCGTGCTCATGCACCTGGGCACCAACGACGTCTGGCGGGGGCGCACGACGCGGCAGGTCCTGGACGCCTACACCGCGCTGGTGGCGCAGCTGCGGGCGGCCGACCCGGCGATGGTCGTGCTGGTCGCGCAGATCCTGCCGATGGACCCGCCCGACTGCCCGTCCTGCGCCGAGCGGGTGACCGCGCTCAACCGCGCGATCCCGGCGTGGGTGAACGCCACGTCGACGCCCGCCTCGCCGGTGCTCCCGGTGGACCTGTGGACGGGCTTCGACACCGCGAAGGACACCTCGGACGGGGTGCATCCCGTCTGGTCGGGCAACGAGAAGATCGCCGCCCGGTGGTTCGCCGCGCTGGAACCCGTACTGGCGGGCATGTCCTGACGGCCGTGGGGCCGGCGTCCGTGTCGGCGGACGCCGGCCCCACAGGTTGTGCGGGTCGTGCCGCCTACAGCGGCAGCTTGCCCGCGCCCGCCTGCGCGCTGACCAGGCCCGGCACGCTGGCCGTCGGGTCGAGCCCGGTCCGCAGGACCGGCGTCCAGCCCGCGTCGGTGCCGAGCTGGGTGGTGTGCGTCGCGTTGTACGCGTCGAGCAGGTTCACCGGGGTGATCACGCCGGTGCCGACGCGGGCCAGGGTGCCCTTCTCGGTCATCCTCGTGCCGCCCCAGTCGTAGACGAAGGCGTCCAGCGGGATGTCCGCGCTGCGCAGCACGAAGTTGTTCTCCGCGTAGATGGCCGACCCGACGCCCACGCCGAACGCGTAGCCGAAGGCGTCCTCGTCGGTCTGGTAGTAGTAGTTGTTGAAGACGTCGACCTGGCCGAACCGGACGCGCGGCACCCGCTGGCCGAGGTTGGCGAAGCGGTTGTGGTGCAGCGTGACGCGCAGCCGGCCGAGGTCGGCGCCGGGGTTGGTGGTCGGGTCACCGGGGGTGTTGGTCGAGCCGATGAGCATCGTCTTGTCGTGCTCGAAGTAGTTGCTGTACGAGATGGTGACGAGGTCCGACCCGCGGATGATGTCCGAGGTCCCGTCGTGCACCTGGTACGGCCGGCCGAAGTAGACCGGCTGGGTCGAGTCCTGGTTGGCGCCGTCGGTGAACGTGTTGTGGTCCAGCCAGACGTTCGTCGCCCGGGACAGCGTCACGCTGTCGTAGAGCGAGTTCCAGTTTCCGGTCGCGCCGTCGGTCGGGGTCCACGCCGGGAAGCAGTCGCGGGCGTCCTCGAACGCGATGTTGCGGATGATGACGTTGGACACGGACACGCTGGAGCTGCCGACCAGCAGGTTGCCGCCGAGGATCTTGGCGCCCCTGAGACCGATGATGGTCGTGTTCGAGCCGACGTTGACCATCACCCGGGCCCGCTGGTTGGCGGCCGAGCGGACCCGGGCCTCCTCCAGCGGCCCGGTCGGGGTGACCATGCCCCAGGTGGCCGGGTCGTAGGCGGTCAGGTAGCCCTGCAGCGTGTACGCCGGGTCCCAGTAGTTCTCACAGGTCAGCGGGTTGCCCGCGTCGTCCGTGTTGAAATCGACTCTGCCCTTGATGAAAATGATCTTCGGCGTTGCGTTCCTCAGGTTCGTCGTGTTGTCGCCGCCGAGGGCCGCGATGAGCTCCGCGCGGGAGCTGACCGTGAACACGTGGGCGTCGTCGGCGGCGGCACCGCCGGTCGTGCCCGCGCCGGAGGCGGCCCAGCCGTCGTTCGCGGCGAGGACCTGCCGGCCCAGCGCGAGGGCGGCGGGGGTGGGCCCGGCGGCCTGGGCGGCGGCCNGCCTCGGTGGCGGCACTGGCCGGCAGGGTCGCGGCGACCGCCCCGGCCGCGGCCGCGGCGCAAGTGGAGAGGACAGCCACTGTCCGTACGCGCATGCGTAACTCCTGTTCGATGTGGACGGGAACGGGCAGCGCGAGGAAAGCGCATTCCAATAGCCGACCGTCGCACCCGCGTGGGTGTCAGTCAATGCGCGGCGTTTGCAGGTTTGTTGCAGAGATCAACTATCGGCTTGACCTCATGTCCGGTTGAGGTCCTAGCGTCGTTTTCCATGAAGGCTGCGGCGTTGACGGAGTTCGGCGGACCCGAGGTGCTCACCCTGACCGACCTGCCCGACCCGCAGGCCGGTCCGGGCCAGGTCCGCGTCCGGGTGCGGGCCGCCGGGGTGCTGCCCTTCGATCTGGGGGTACGCCAGGGCTGGGCGCCCCCGTCCGTCGACCTCACCTTCCCGGTGGTGCCCGGCAACGAGTTCGCCGGCGTGGTCGACCAGGTCGGCGAGGGCGTCACCGGGGTCGCCGTCGGGGCGGAGGTCCTCGGCTACGGCCTGCTGGGCGGCTACGCCGAGCGCGTCGTCGTGCCCGCCGACCAGGTCGTGGCGAAGCCCCCCGCGCTGCCCTGGGAGGTCGCCGGCGGCCTGTCCGGCAACGGCCAGGGCGCGCACATGGCGCTGGAGGCCGTGCGGGTCGGTCCCGGCGACACCGTGCTCATCCACGCCGCCGCCGGCGGCCTGGGCACCATCGCGGTCCAGCTGGCCCGGGCCTGGGGCGCCACGACGGTCATCGGGACGGCCAGCCCGGCCAACCACGCTTACCTGCGCTCGCTGGGTGCCGTCCCGGTGGCGTACGGGCCCGGCCTGGTCGACCGGGTCCGGGCCGTGGCGCCCGACGGGGTCGACGCCGCCCTCGACGCGGCCGGCCCCGAGGCCCTGTACGCCTCCGCCGAGCTGGTGCGCGACCGCGGCCGGGTGCGCACCATGGTCTCCGACGAGGCCGCGCTCGAGCTGGGCATCCCGGCCCTGACGCCGGCCCGCTCGGGCGCCCGGCTGGCCGACCTGGTGCGCCTGACCCTGCGCGGCGACCTCCGCCTGCACCTGCGGCGCGTGTACCCGCTCCGCGACGCTGCCGACGCGCACCGTGACCTGGCGACCGGGCACGGCCGGGGCAAGATCGTGCTCCGCGTCACGTCGGCGCACGTGCTGGTTTAGCTCCTGGCCGACCGGGCACAGTTAGCGCTGAGTGGGGGTGCGCGGGTCAGTTGGGGACGATCACACGTGTCACACTAGGCTCGGTGCGGCGAAGGGGTGTGTCTTGAGCGGGCTGCGGTACGACGACGGCGAAGGCGACTCCACCGCGACCGCGGCGGCCGCTGAACCCGGCGAGCTGCGCGCCGAGACCGTCCAGACCGAGCCGGTCCCCGTGCTGCTGGTGGCTGGCCGGCTGCGCCGGGGCGACGGCGCGCGCGCCTGCCGGTGGATCACCGACGCGCTGGCCGACAGCCCCGAGGGGCTCGTGGTGGACCTCGGCGACCTCGTCGCCGACCCCGGGGCCGGCGAGTCCCTGCACCCGGTCGCCGTCCAGGCCCGGGCGTGGCCCGGCCGGGCGCTGGCGATGTGCCGCCGGCACGACAGCCTCCGCCCGCCCCAGGTCCCGATCTTCGCGACGACGGAACAGGCCATCGAGCATGTCCACGCCACGCCCTCGGCCCCGCGCCGCTGGCAGGAGCTGGAGGGCTCCCCGGCCGCGTCCGCCGACGCCCGGCGCATGGTCACCCAGGCGTGCGCCGAGTGGCGCCTCGACGGGGTCCTGCCCGCGGCCCAGCTGGTCGTGACCGAGCTGGTGAACAACGCGGTGCTGCACGCGACCGGGCGGTTCCTCGTGGTGGCCACGCTGACCGACCACGGCATGCACGTGTCGGTGCGCGACTCCAACCCCCGGCTGCCGAGGATGCGCCGCGTCGAGGACGTCAGCCCCGAGGGCGGGCAGGGTCTCACCCTGGTGAACGCGTTCGCGACGGCGTGGGGCGCCACGCCGATCGCGGAGGGCAAGGTCGTCTGGGCCGACCTGCGGGAGTGACCCGCTCCCGCATGGCCCGAACAATATTGAGCGGACGGACGGTGGCATGTCTCTGACGATCGGTGTGGACGAGCGGGACAACCTCGCGGTGGTGGCGGTGAACGGTGAGCTCGACCTGGCCACCGCGCCGGACCTGGCCGCCGCGATCGACGGACAGGTCGAGCAGGGCCGCGTGAACGTCGTGCTCGACCTTGCCGACCTGAGCTTCTGCGACTCCGCCGGCCTGCGGGTCTTCGTCCGCTACCGGCGCCAGCTGGACGAGGCCGGCGGGCGGTTCCTCGTCGCCGCGCCGAGCCCGATGGTGCGCCGGGTCCTGGAGATCAGCGGCCTCGCCGAGATGTTCGGCAGCTACGCCACCGTCGAGGAGGGCGTCGCCGCCGCGACGGCCGGCCCGCAGCCCGCGGAGGGCTGACCCCGCTTGACACCGCCCGGCAGACTCGGCCCCGATCGTCCATAGCGGAGCGTGGCCCGAGTCGGTGCCCGGGAGGACCCTGCCGATGTCGCAGCAGAACAACGCCTATCTCGATCAGGTCGTGGCGCGCCAGGCGGCGCTGGAGCAGGACCTGCGCGCCAAGAAGTCAGCGCCCGCGCCGGCGCCGGCGTCGGCCCCACGGCGACGCGGCGCCGGCCCGCAGGCCGAGCCGCC
>NZ_BAAALT010000246.1:0-3940 GCF_039528515.1 Luedemannella flava | reverse complement strand
GCGGCCCGCGGCGGCGGGCGGGCCGGTGCCACGGCCGCCGGCCCAGCCGATGCCGACGACGGTCGCCACGGCGAGCAGAACGACTGCCCCGCCCGTGAGCAGGTACGCAAGGTTGCGGGAACGGGTACGGGTCGGGGGCGGGTTGCGCACCGGCGCGCTCCTTGTCGTCGTCGGGGTGGGCGAGGTGCCGGCATCCAAACGGAACGGACGGCCGGAAGGTTGCCCGCGCTCCGGACCTTTTTCGACGACCGCGCGAATCCCTATGGGAGCGATGGCATTAAGGCCGCGATAACCAGTGCGCACATGCTGAAAACTATTACCTACTTAAGTTGTGGGGATTGACCTCTCGCGCAGCGCGCGACTAGCCTGTACGACAGAAGACGTCATTAGCGCCTCGGCTGCAGCCCCTTACCGAGGCAGGCGCGGAAGGAGGCGACCATGCCGCAGCTCGGTCAAGGCCGCCCGCGTCTGCGCTCCCGGCGCCACATCGACTTCCAGCGCGTGTCCAGCGCCCTCTGTCCGCTGTAGACGATCGTCCGGATCCCGCGCACCGCGCGGTCGCTCCGCCGCACGACAACGCCGACACCTGCTCGACGCAGGTCCCGCAGGACCAGCCGCCCCGCCGAGGAGACCCGCATGACCGTCACCATCCAACCCGCCACCCAACCGGCCCACCTGCGCCGCGTCTTCGGGGCCTTCCCGACCGGCGTCACGGTGCTCGCCGCCCTCGTCGATGGCGCGCCCGTCGGGCTCGCGGCCAGCTCGTTCACGTCCGTGTCCCTCGACCCGCCGCTGGTCTCGGTCTGCCTCGCGCACACGTCGAGCACCTGGCCGCTGCTGCGCCGGGCCGGTCACCTCGGCGTCAGCGTGCTCGGCGACCACCAGGAGCTGGTGTGCCGGCAGCTGTCGTCGAGGAACGGCGACCGGTTCGCCGGCACGTCGTGGCGGGCCACCGGGAACGGCGGCGTACTGCTCGACGGTTCCAGCGCCTGGCTGGACTGCGGCATCGAGCAGATCATCCCGGCCGGCGACCATGACATCGTCCTGCTGCGCGTGCACGACCTGGACGTCGACCCGCAGGTGGCGCCGCTCGTGTTCCACGGCAGCCAGTTCCGTCAACTGCACCGCCCCGCCCTGCGTGTCGCGGCCTGACCGCTCCCGGCATGACAAAGGCCCGGCCGGGACGGTCGGGCCTTTGTCATGCCGTCAGACCAGCGCCTCCCGGCGGCGGCCAGGCCGGGGCGCCCGCGCAGGGTCTGGAACAGGCCGCGCCGCTGCAGGATCGGCACCACCAGCGTCGCGAAGTTCGCCAGGTCGACCGCCGTGTCGGCGGGCATGAACGTGAACCCGTCGGCGGTGCCGGCCTTCTGCTCGGTCGCGGCGACGAGCACCACCACCCCCAGGGAGACCGACGTATGGACGGTTACGCGTGTCATCGCGCGCCGAGTTCCGCACGCAACTGTCCAACGTCGGGCGGATCCCTCGATACGAGCCGGCGTCGCCGGACGGCCGGGGCGGACGCTCGGCCCGTGCGCCGGTCGAAGAACCCGCAGCGCGCTACGCGCGTAGAACGCCTGAACAGCCGCTGGGGGCCTAAGGTGACCTTGCCGGGAGGGGAACGCGCCGCTGTCCAGAAGGGCCGCCCATGGTCGCCAATCTCCGCCGCGTGATGCTGCGCCTCGCCGCCGCCGCGCTCGTTCTCCTGCCGCTCGCTCCGGTCCACGACGACCCGGCGCGCGCGCAGCCGTCCCCGCCGGACGGATGGTCGCTGTCCACGACGGATCCCCACGCCGCCTCGGCCGCGCCGGCCTACCTCGGCAACGGCTACGTCGGCACCCGGATCCCCTCGGACGGCACCGGCTACGTAGCAGCACCCGTACCGACGGAGACGCACGTCGCGGGCGTGTACGGGGCCGTGCCCGACCAGGTGCACGGCGGCAGCCAGCCGCAGGGGTCGGTGAGCCTGCCCGGCTGGACCCGGCTCGACATCGTCGTGGGCGGCCGGGCCTACGCGGCGGTCGACGCCGAACGCTACCGCCAGACCCTCGACCTGCGCCGGGGCGTGCTCACCACGACGGCCCGCTGGCGGGTGAGCGGCCGGATCACCGACCTCGCGTACGACGTGGTCGTGGACCGGGCGCGGATGCGCGTCGGGGTGGCCCGGCTGCGGTTCACGCCGCACTGGTCGGGCCCGGTCGAGGTGCGCGACGTGCTCGGCGAGGGTGCCGATCCGACGCTGCGCGAACTGCGCCCCGCCGTCAACCGGACCGACGCGGCGATCACCGCGCGCACCGCCGGCACCGGCATCACGGTCGCCACGGTGGCCCGCCTGCGCGTGCCCGCGCAGGCCTGGGTGGTCCCAGGGCTCGACGAGGCGACGGTCACCCGCAGCGTCACCCTGCGCGTGCGCTCGGGCGAGACCTACGAGGTCGCCAAGGTCGTCGGCTTCGCCACGTCCCTGGACGCGACCGACCCGCTGGACGCCGCGGTGCGGGCGGCGTCGGACGCGCCGTCGGCGGCCGACCTGATCGCGGAGAACGCGGTCGCGTGGGGCCGGCTCTGGGCGGCCGACATCGAGCTGCCCGGCCAGCCGGTGCTGCAGCGCCGGGTCCGGGCGGCGATGTTCTCCCTGCTCGCGTCCGTGCGGGCCGGGGTGCGGTGGAGCGTCAGCCCGGTCGGCCTGTCCGCCGGCGGCTACCACAACCACGTCTTCTGGGACGCCGAGACGTGGATCTACCCGGCGCTGCTGGCCCAGCATCCCGACGAGGCGACCGGCGTCGTCGACTACCGGCACCGCACCCTCGACGGCGCCCGCCGCAACGCCCGGCGCACCGGCTACGACGGCGCGCGGTTCGCCTGGGAGAGCGCGCTGACCGGCGACGAGGTCACCCCGGCCTGGGCCGAGACCGGCGAGCTGGAGCAGCACATCACCGCCGACGTGGCGCTGGCCCAGTGGCAGCACTACCTGGCCACGGGCGACGGCCACCGGCTGCGCGCCCGCGGCTGGCCGGTGCTGCGCGGCGCCGCCGACTTCTGGGCCAGCCGCGCCCAGCGCCGGCCCGACGGCTGGCACATCACCCGCGTGCAGGGCCCCGACGAGGAGAACTGGCCGGTCGACGACTCGACCTACACCAACGCGACCGCCGCGATGACGTTGCGCATCGCGTCCCGCACGGCCGCGATACTCGGAGTACGGCCACCAGCGCGCTGGTCGGAGGTCGCCGCCGGCCTGGTCGTGCACCGGCCGCGCCCGCTGGGCGGGCTGCGGTCCGTGCGCCCCGAGTTCCACGGCTACGCCGGCCAGCAGATCAAGCAGGCCGACGTGGTGCTGCTGACCTACCCGTGGGAGTACCCGCAGCCGGCGCCCGTGGACCGGGACAACCTGCGCTACTACGCGGCGCGGTCCAACCCGGACGGGCCGGCCATGACCGACTCGGTGCACAGCGTCGTGGCGGCCGAGCTGGGCGACGACTGTTCGGCCTGGACGTACACGCTGCGCAGCGTCGACCCGTTCGTGCGCGCGCCGTTCGAGCAGTTCACCGAGGCGCGGCACGGGGGCGTGTTCACGTTCCTCACCGGCCAGGGCGGCTTCCTGCAGGGGTTCCTGTACGGCTACCCGGGCCTGCGCTGGCGCGAGGGCGGCCCGCACCTCGATCCGATGCTGCCGCCGCAGCTTCGCGGCGGCCTGCGCGTCACCGGCGTGCGCTGGCAGGGGCGGGTGCTCGACATCGACGTGCGACCGGGCACGACCACGGTCACGCTGCGGGCGGGCGCGGCGATGACGGTCAGCACCGCCCAGGGCCGCCGGACCCTCGCGGTCGGCGCGCCGATCGCGCTTGCCACCCGTACCCCGGAAGGGAACGGGACCGACGCGGCCTGGTGCCGGCCGACCACGGCGACCAGCGCGGCGCCCGGCGGGCCGCCGGCGGCGGCCGTGGAC
>NZ_BAAALT010000245.1:0-4785 GCF_039528515.1 Luedemannella flava | reverse complement strand
CGCCCGCCGGCGACATCGGCTACGGCGCGCCCGACCTGTTCGACCCGGCGCGCGACCCGTACCCGCCGGCCACCAACTTCCCCATGGGCCAGCCCGGTGGCTACCCGGGCGCCGACCCGCGCTTCCCGGGCGCGCCCAACGGCGGCGCCCCGGTGCCGGGCGTCCCCGCCCCGCCGCTGCCGCCGGTGAGCCCGCGCGCGCTGTCGCCGGACACGCTCATGCCGCCCATGAACCTGCCCCCGGGTGCTCCCGGCAGCTTCGGCGCCGAGCCCATGCCGGGCGGGTTCGGGGTCGAGCCCGGTCGCGGCACCAGTGGCCGTTCCGCGCCCGCCTGGCACGACCTGACCGGCGCGGCCGCCGCCCCGCCCGCCGCCCCGGTGCCCCCGCTGACCGACCCGGGCCGGTTCGGCCATGACCCGCTGCCGCAGCGGCGGCCGGGCGACGCCGGCGAGGACACCCCGCTCATCCCGCGCCAGATGCCCACGTCCCCGGAGGCCTACCCCGGCTCGCCGTACGGCCCGGGCGCCGGTCCCGTGCCGGCCACGCCCTACGGGCTGCAGCCGCCGCCGTACGGCCGGCCCGAGGACGTCGACGGCGTGCCCAACGCGGCGCGCCCGCCGGTCTGGCCGCCGGCATCCGCCCCGCCGGCTCCGCCGGCCGAGCGCGAGGCCGCGGTGGCCGCCGACTACACGACCGAGCTGCCGCACGTCGCGCCGCCGGCGGAGGAACGTCGGTTCGGCCCCGCGGACTACTCGCAGCTCATCGACGCGGTGCCGACGCCGCCGTCGCGGTACGCCGACGACCTCACCATGGAACTGCCGATCTTCCGCGAGCTGGAGTCGGCCTGGTTCAAGGTGAGCAGCACGGCGTTCGAGGACTTCGGTTTGTCCGACGGTGACTCGACGGCGCCCGCCGGCGAGGCCCCGGCCGCCGGGCCGCTGGGCCCGGACGCGCCGTCCACCATCGACGTCGGCGGCGCCGAGCGGTACGTCGTTTCGGGTGGTCTGCCCGGCTCGTCAGGTTCGGCGGCCAGCCGGCCATCGGGTCCTGGCGAAACCACCGGTGCGGGTTCGCCCGTCGGCGAGGTATCGTGGCGCACCATCGCCGACGACGGTTGGGCGGCGGCGGCAGAGGCCTCCAAGCCGAAGGATGGTGGCACGACAGACATGGGGCTGCCCAGGCGTGTTCCCATGGCTCAGCTTGTTCCGGGCGGCGTGGACACCTCTTCGGCCGGGGCGCAGCGGCGCACGCCGGAGTCCGTTCGCGGTCTCCTCTCGGCGTACCACCGGGGTGTCCAGCGCGGCCGCTCCGCTCAGGGCACCGGCGACACTGGCGCCGGGGCTTCTACCGCACCAAACCGTGGCAAGGAGCAGGAGGCATGACAACTACCCAGGATCTCGGCTGGCTTTTGGCCAACTTCGCCGACCGCGTGCCGGGAGTTGCGCACGCCATCGCGGTTTCCGCTGATGGACTGTTGCTCGCAGCCTCCCGCGACCTACCTCGCGACCGTGCCGACCAGCTCGCCGCCATCGCGTCGGGCCTGGTCAGCCTCACCCAGGGCGCCTCGCGCTGTTTTGAGGGAGGGGCGGTGCTGCAGACGGTGGTCGAGATGGACAATGGTTTCCTGTTCCTGATGTCCATCTCGGACGGTTCATCGTTCTCCGTCCTCGCGGCGCGCACGTGCGACGTGGGTCAGGTGGGCTACGAGATGGCGCTGCTCGTCGACCGCGTCGGTGAGGCGCTCACGCCGCAGCCGCGGTCAGCCGCCTCGGTGATGGGCTGACACCATCGGTCGGCGGGGAGCAGACTTCGGCCGGCGCAAGCCGGCACCGGGTTCGGGCCGGCGCACGCCGGCCCGGCGAGTAGGAGGAGGTGACGGCATATGGTGATTCCGGGCGACGAACCAACGGGCAGTCTTGTCCGGCCGTACGCCGTCACTGGTGGCCGGACCCGCCCCCGGATCGAGATCGCGATCGAGGCGCTGGTGGAGACCACCGCCCGCGGTCGCGGTGGCTCGGGCGAGAGTATTGGCGGCGGCCGCGAGCAGCAGTACATTGTGACGCTCTGCGACGGCCGGCTGCAGTCGCTCGCGGAGATCTCGGCTCGCATGCAACTGCCGCTCGGTGTGGCGCGGGTGCTTGTGGCCGACATGGCGGCCGACGGACTTGTCGCGATCTATGAGCCCGCCTCGCTCGAAGGAAACGACGCCGTGGGCACAGAACTGCTGGAAAGGGTGCTGAGTGGACTTCGCAGGCTCTGACATGCACCGGCCCTCGGCCGGCCGGGTGACGTCAGCGAAGATTGTCATTGCCGGTGGTTTCGGCGTCGGTAAGACGACGCTGGTCGGCTCGGTCTCCGAGATCACGCCGCTGACCACCGAGGCAATCATGACGTCGGCTGGCGTTGACGTGGACGACACCCGCAATGTGCCGGGTAAGACGACCACGACTGTCGCGATGGACTTCGGCCGTATCTCGATCGACCACGACCTGATCCTGTACCTGTTCGGCACGCCCGGACAGACGCGGTTCTGGTTCATGTGGGACGAGCTCGTCCGCGGCGCCATCGGCGCGGTCGTGCTGGTCGACACCCGTCGACTCGCGGACTGCTTCGCCGCGATCGACTTCTTCGAGCACCGTCGTCTGCCGTACCTGGTGGCGATCAACTGCTTCGACGGCATGCAGTTCCACGACGTCAACGACGTGCGTGAGGCACTGGCGATCTCGAACGATGTGCCCGTGTTCAGCTGCGACGCCCGGAGCCGGGAGTCGACGAAGAACACCCTCATCGCGCTTGTGGAGCACGTCCTGACCATGCGGCGCCACCGCGCGGTCGCGCCCGCCTGAGCGGGTCATCGATTCAACAGGAAGCCGGCCCCTCTTGGGAGAGAGGGGCCGGCTTCCTCGTGTCCGGGAGCGGCGACGCGTCAGCGGATGTGCGCGACCATCGGCACGATGTGCGCGGCGAACTGGGCCAGCTCGAAGCCCAGCCGCTCGCGCTCGGCCTCGGTGGTGGCGAGCAGCGTGAGGCACACGCGCGGCCCTACGGGGGCGGCGAGCAGCAGTCCCCGGTACATCTCGACCACGACGTGCTTGGGCGCCCCGGTGCTCATCATGGTGCCCGCGCCGTCGGCGATGCTGAGCAGCCCGGCGCCGATGGTGGCGAGCTGTTCGGCCCGGTCCTCGGGCAGGCCGGCCGACACGGCCACCTGCACGCCGTCGACCGTCGACAGGACGGCGTGCACGGCGCCCGGGGTGCGCGCCAGCATTCCGGCGAGCAGCGAGTTGAGGCTGCTGTTGTACGAGGCGAGTTTGGTCGTCACGGGCGCCGGGTCCGCTGGTCGGCGTGGTCGCGGCCCTCGCGGGAGCGCTGCTCCCGGTTGAAGTCCCACGCGCCGCGGTCGCGCTGGCCGACCGCGAAGCCGCCGATCTCCTGCCCGCGGCGCCAGCCCCGGAAGTAGCCGGTGGTGTGCTCCGCGATGCTCGCGGCGTCCCGGACGATCCGCAGCGGCCGCGACTGGGTGGCGGGCGAGCCAGGCACCAGGTTGGCCTGCGGGACGCGGCGGGGGAGACCGGCCATCGTCTCGTCGCCGACGGCGGGGCGGGAGGCCTGTTCGGCGGCCCGCCAGCCCTCGTCGGCGACGCTCGTCCAGGCCAGCTGCTCGGCTTCGCGCGGCTCGTCCTCGTCGAGGTGGGTGAACCACGCCGACCGGGTCTGGGAGAAGATCAACAGGTCGCCGTCCGCCTCGGCGCCGGCGGGTGCGCTGTTGATCGGCGCCATGCGCTCCTGGCTGGTGCGTCGCGACCGGCCACCGCCGGCCGTGCGGCTGCCGTTGTTGTCGATGACGCGCAGCTGGGGCGGACCGAAGCGCATCTCGCCGGTGGAGTCGGTCTGCAGCGGGTCCGTGAGCGGGTCCGGGGTGGGCGTCTCGCCGTAGTCCGGCGAGTCCACGAGGCGTAGCACGGGCGGATCGGACTGCAGGTCGTCGGCGAGCCACGGCGGCGGGACCCGGTCGTCGTAGGTCGGGCGCGCCGGGGCGGCGCGATCCAGGGGGTCCACGTCGAACGTCAGCGAGAACTGGCCGCTGTCCTCAGCCTCCAGCGACGGGTACGCGTTCGGGTACGCGGCGGGCTGGCGTACGGCCATGTCGTCGTCATCGCGGGGCACCAGGGGCCAGTTCGAACGCGACCCGGGCGCCGGCACGCCGGGCTGCGGACCCGGCCCGGAAACGGGCGGCGCCGGAGCCGGCGCGGGCACCTCGGCGAAGCTCGTGTCCCGCCACGGGGCGGGCTCGACCGGCGGCGTGAACATGTGCCGCTGCAGCGGGACCTCGGTCTCGGCCGGGGCGCGGTAGCCACCGCCGGCGAGGGCGTCGTAGCGCCCGCCCTGTTCGTCGTAGCGGGGCGCGGCGGGCGCAGCGTAGGCCGCGGGTGCCTCCGGGCGGACGAAGCCGCCGTTGGGCGCCTGGACGGGCTCGGCGTAGGGCGCACCGACGTGTCCGGGGACGGCGTTGTGCGCGCCCTGCCGCGGATCCGGGTAGCCCTGCGCGGCCGGGTACCCGGCGGGCGGGGGGTAGCCGACGCCGGCGGCGAAGCCACCGTTGGTCGGGTTGACGGGGTACGCGGCCGCCGGGTCGACCGGGAAGCCCGCGACACCGGGCGCGGCCGGGAACGACGCGGGCGGGAACGACGCGGGCGGGAACGACGCGGCGGCGGGGGCGGCCGGGTACGAAGCGGCGGGGGCGGCCGGGTACGAAGCGGGCGCCGGCGGGGCCGGGAATGGCAC
>NZ_BAAALT010000244.1:0-5790 GCF_039528515.1 Luedemannella flava | reverse complement strand
GCCGCGCTCGCCGGTGCCGGAACGGCCGCCCCGGCCGCCGCGGCCCGGGGCCTTCGAGTCGCGGCCGCCGTCACGGCCACCGCGGCTGGTGCGCCGGCTGGCGCCACCCAGGTCCTCCTCGTGCTCGGCGACCAGGCCCGCCCGCGTGCGCGCCGCGGTCGGCAGGGTGCCGCTGATGCCCTCGGGGATGTCCAGGTCCGTGAACAGGTGCGGGGAGGTGTGGTACGTCTCCGGCGGGCCGTCCGGGCCGCTCAGCTCCAGCCCCAGCGTCTTCTCGATGAGCTGCCAGCGGGGCAGGTCCTCCCAGTCGACGAAGGTGACGGCGACGCCCGTGGCACCCGCGCGGCCGGTGCGGCCGATGCGGTGCACGTACGACTCCGAGTCCTCGGGGCAGTCGTAGTTGATGACGTGGGTGACGCCGGTGACGTCCAGGCCGCGGGCGGCGACGTCGGTGGCGACGAGTACGTCGATCTTGCCGGTGCGGAACGCGCGCAGCGCGCGCTCGCGGGCGCCCTGGCCCAGGTCGCCGTGGACGGCCGCGACCGCGAAGCCGCGGAAGTCGAGGTCCTCGGTGACGCGGTCGGCCGCGCGCTTCGTCCGGGTGAAGATCATGGTCAGGCCGCGCCCCTTGGCCTGCAGGATCCGTCCGACCACCTCGACCTTGTTGAGCGGGTGGGTGCGGTAGACGACCTGCAGGGTCTGCGGGGACAGGCCCGGCTGCTCGGCCGAGCGCTCCGCGTTGATCGTCATCGGCTGGCGCAGGAAGCGACGGGCCAGCGTGACGATCGGGTCGGGCATGGTCGCCGAGAACAGCATGGTCTGCCGGTCCTCCGGCAGCATCGCGAGGATCTTCTCGACGTCGTCGAGGAAGCCCAGGTCGAGCATGCGGTCGGCCTCGTCGAGGACGAGGGCGCGCACGCCGTCCAGCCGCAGGTGCGCCGGGGCGCCCTTCTTCGCCGGGCGCGCCAGGTCGAGCAGGCGGCCGGGGGTGCCGACGATGACGTCGACGCCCTTCTGCAGCGCCTCGACCTGCGGCTCGTAGGCCACGCCGCCATAGATCGCGAGGACCCGGATGCCCCGGGTCTTCCCGGCGGCCTGGATGTCGCGGGCCACCTGGATGCCCAGCTCGCGGGTGGGCACGACGACGAGCGCCTGGGCGCGGCCGTCGGCGCCGTCGGCCGGCGACATGATGCGCTCGAGGATGGGGATGCCGAAGCCCAGGGTCTTGCCGGTGCCGGTGGGCGCCTGGCCGATGAGGTCCACGCCGCGCATGGCGATCGGGACCGCGTACTCCTGGATGGCGAAGGCGCGGGTGATGCCGACCAGCTCCAGCGCCTCGACGGTCTCGGTGCGGACACCGAGCTCGGCGAAGGTGGGGGCGTCGGGACGAACCGGGGTGGAAATTTCGGTGTTGATCTCTTCGGAACTCATGTGTGTGGGGGTGTCCCTGCTGTCTGCGCCGGCGGTCGCCGGCGGCTCTCACATCGGGAGCGCTCCACAATCTGCAGGGGAACGCTCGGTTTTCGGCGTGGGCCGCACACGACCGGGGAGGTCGCGGGCCTTCACACGCGGCGCGGACGCGTGGTGGCGGTCATCGAGGATCCGTGACCAAGCGTTCGCGGCAACGTACCCCATGTTAACGGGTATACGGCCGGGCGTGGGTATCCATTGTTGTGGCAAATATGACCACGCGGGACGGAATTCGTGCTGAATTGCCATGATCCGCGTCAGATTCGGTCGCGGACCGGCGCGGTGACGGGCCGGTCCGCGATCCGCGTTGGGGTGCTTCGGCCGGTGTGTCGGCCGCGTCACGTGATCAGCCGGCGGTGAAGCCGACCGTACGCTGCGTCGTCTCCGCGATCTCCACGTAGGCCAGCTTGGCGACCGGCACGATGACCCGCCGGCCCTTCTCGTCGACGAGCTCAAGGATGCCGTCGTCGTCGGCGAGCGCCTTGGAGACCGCCTTGGCGACGTCGGCCGGCGACTGGGCGCTCTCCACGACCAGCTCACGCGCGGCGAACTGCACGCCGATCTTGACCTCCACGGTCGTCCTCCTCGTGATCGTCGGATGCTGCGGATGCCCGCGCGGCAAGGCTAGCCGATGTTCAGGGGAGCCCGGCTCAGGCTTGCCCGGCCTCGCGGCCGGTGATCGGGAAGCTCGCGATGCCCCGCCAGGACAGGGCCGCGATGAGCTGCTCGGCCTCCTCCTTGGGGACCCGGCGCCCGCCGGCGAGCCAGAACCGGGCGGCGGTCTCGGCGGCGCCGCACAGGCCCGAGGCGAGCAGCTCGGCCAGGTCCCGGCTCACGCCGGTGTCGACCATGATCGTCTCGGTGATGGCCTCGACGCAGCCGCGCTCGACCCGCTCCACCCGCTCCCGGACGGCCGGGTCGTTGACCAGGTCGGACTCGAAGACGAGCCGGAACGCCTCGCTCTCGTGGTCGACGAACTCGAAGTACGCCCGCATGGCGCCCTCGACGCGAAGCTTGTTCTCGCTGGTGGCGGCCATCGCGTCGCGGACCTTGCCGACGATGGCGTCCGAGTGGGTGTCCAGCAGCGCCAGATAGAGCTCCAGCTTGCCGGGAAAGTGCTGGTAGAGGACGGGCTTCGAGACCCCGGCGCGCTCGGCGATGTCGTCCATCGCGGCGGCGTGGTAGCCCTGCGCGACGAACACCTCCTGCGCCGCCTCGAGCAACTGCTTGCGCCGAGCCGAGCGCGGCAGTCGTAGTGGCCGTCCCGCCGTGTGCGTACCGCTCGCCGCGGGCATGCCCACCTCCTGGTCGCGTCGTCCTGCGTACAGAGTGCGCCGATTTGTGGCGCAGCAATGTCTACATGCACACGGTAGCCTTACGGCACGCGATCGAGGAGCGCACGGTGGAGGAAACGGGACGCACCGATTGGGCGTCATCGGCTGGACCCGGTCCGGCCGCCGGGGACATGGCGCGGCATCCGGTCACCGCCGGCGGTGTGCTCGCGGAGCGACGTCCCCCCAGGCCGGACCATGATCTGGCGCTCGCCGCGCGGGACGCCACCATGTCCACCTGGGCCGGCGGCACCGTGCGCACCTGGCGTCCGCTCGAGGTCCGGCCGTGGACCGAGGCCAGCACCTCCCCGGCCCCCACCGTGAACGGCACCAACGGCAACCACAACGGGGAGTACGTCCCGAGCCACGGCGACCGTGACCGGCCCGAGGCGCCGGTCGTCCCGCAGCAGCGCGCGCCCCTGGAGTCCGCCGCCCCCAGCCCGACCTCGCACTCCGGCCTGCCGATGCGACCGACGCCGGTGCCGCCGGTCGCGCCGTTCTCGCCGGCCGTCACTCCGCTGATCTCCGAGCCGCCCGCGCCCGTGTCGCCGGCCCGGGCCGCCGTGCCGGTGCCGGTGGTCACGCCCGCACCGCAGCCGGTCGCCGAGCGGGAGCTGCCGCAGCGGGTGCCCGGCATGCCGGACGTGCCCGAGGTGCCGTTGTCCGCGACCGACCCGCTGGTCGACCCCGCGCTGGCGCCCGTGCACCCCGCCGGCGAGCTGTCCCGCATCGCCGACTACCTGCGCACCGACGCCACGCATTCCCGGGGCCTGCCGGCCGAGGGCTTCGACGTGGCCGCCGTGCTGGCCGCCGTCCGGTCGGTGCGCGACGTGCGCGACGCGCAGCTGCGCTGGAACCCCGGCGGCGTGCACAGCCTGCGCCTCGACCTCGCCGAGGGCGCCGACGCGGGCCGGGTGAGCCGCGAGGTGGCCATGCTGCTCAAGGAGCGCATGGGTCTCGCCGCCGAGCCCAACCAGCAGCGTCCGCTGTCCGACACCGCCGCCCGGCCACTGCCGGCCCGCCCCGCCGGGTCCGGGTCGGCGCCCGTGACGCCGGCCAGCTACGGGGCCGCCTCGGCGCCCGTGACCCCGGCGGCCTTCGGCGCGGCCGGAGTGGTGAACGGGTCCGGCGCCGCGCACGCCCGGTCCGTGCCGGACGGGCGCCCCTGGACCGAGACCGCGCACACGCGCGCCGAACCGCGGCGTCCGGTGACCGAGCCCGACCGGCCGTGGACGGAGCCCGACCGGCAGCACGCGGGCATGCGCACCGTGGCCAGCGGCAGCGCCACCGTGCCGGCCGGGCGTGGCGAGCACTCGTCGCACCGCCCGCTGCGCCCCACCAACGGCCGGTCCGGCGGGCCGCGCGTGGTCCTCGACCACGTCCAGGTCACGACGCTGGGCATGGAGGCCAACGTCGAGGTCCGGCTCACCGTCAAGCCGCACGGCCGGGCCACCGGCACCGCCCGCGGTCCCGCTGTCGACGGGTACGTGCTGCGGCTCGCCGCCGTCGCCGCCGGCACCGCCCTCGACGAGCTGCTCCTCGACGACGGCACGGGCCAACCGCGCGGGCGCATCTTCATCGAGCACGTCGCGCTCGTGCCGTTCGCCGGCTGCGAGGTCGCCCTCGTCGTGCTGCTGCTGGTCTGCGACGGCTGGGTCGAGCAGCTCGCCGGCTCGTCCATCGTGGCCGGCGACCCGCGCCAGGCTGTGGTCCGCGCCACGCTGTCCGCACTCAACCGGCGGTTGGACGCGTTGCTCGGCTGACCCGCTCGGGCACAATTGGCGGATGAGACGCGCCGCGATGGTTCCCGAGGATGCGCTGCCGGTCATGACGGGCGTGACGCCGCCCTGGCCCGGCGAACGCGAGGTCGTCGACGGCACCGGCATCTTCGTCCGGCGCACCCCCGCGACGGTCCCCGACGCCCCGCCGGCCCTGTACGTGCACGGCCTGGGCGGCTCGTCGGCGAACTGGACCGATCTGGCGCACCTGCTCGCCGACCGGGTCGACGGCGCGGCCATCGACCTGCCCGGGTTCGGCCGCAGCGACCCCACCGAGTCGTACTCGGTGGCGGCCCTGGCCGGCTGGGTGATCCGCTGGATCGAGCACGCCGGGCGCGGCCCGGTGCACCTGTCCGGCAACTCGCTGGGCGGCGCCATCTGCGTACGGGTAGCGGGGCTGCGGCCCGACCTCGTCCGTACGCTCACGTTGATCTCGCCCGCGATGCCGTTCCTGGACCCGCGCCGCTCCGTCCACGGCCGGCTGCTGCCGCTGCTGATGGTCCCGCGCGCGGACCGGCTGGCCGCCCGCCGGCTGGCGACCATCGACCCCGACGTGCTGGCCCGCCAGGTGATCGAGGCGTGCTACGCCGACCCGTCCGTGATTCCCGAGGAGCGCTGGCTGGAGGCGATCGAGGAGGTCCGGCTGCGCTATGAGGTGCCGACCTACCTCGACGCGTACCTGCGGACCCTGCGCGGGCTCGTCGGCTCGTTCGTCCGGGCGTACCTGCCGGGCGAGGCGTCGATGTGGCGCATCGCCACCCGGATCACGGCCCCGACGCTGGTGGTCACCGGCCGGCAGGACCGGCTCGTGGACGTACGGGTGGCCCCGCAGGTGGCCCGCGTCATCCCGGACAGCCGGCTGCTCGTCCTCGACAAGGTCGGTCACGTCGCGCAGATGGAGGTCCCCCGCACGGTCGCCCGCGCGGTGCGCGGCCTGCTCGAGGAGCCGGGGGTCGGCGGCCCGGTGCCGGTGGGCGCCGCCCACGCCGGCCGCTGGGTGCGCGTCGGCGCCGGATCACAGCTGGTGGCGAACGCCACGGAGCGGGCCCGCCGCGTGCTGAGCCGGCCGTGGCGAACATTGCCGGGCCGCAACCTCCCGGGTGTGGCACCCTAGTTCTCGATGCCTTCCAGATCCGGCTCCTCCCCGGCCCGCCCCGACACCCGACCCGGCGCCCCCGCGCCGAGGCCGGGCGCTGGCGCGTCGTGGCAGC
>NZ_BAAALT010000243.1:0-10509 GCF_039528515.1 Luedemannella flava | reverse complement strand
CGGGCAGCCAGCCGAGTTCCTCGTCGCTGGGCCCCTCCTCGGGACGGCCGCCGCCGCGACCCCACCGGCCCCGTCGACCGCCCGGCTCCTGCGTCACCGCCGCTCCTCCCTGACCTCTTGGTCGCCCTCGCCCCGTACCACCGTACGCAGCCTGGTCACGCGCTCGGAGAGCGCTCGCTCCCCGCCGTGCCCAGAGGGACGGTAGTACTCCCGGCCCGCCACGTCATCCGGTGCGTACCGCTGCGGCACCACGCCGCGCGGATCGTCATGTGGATAGCGGTATCCCGCGCCGTGGCCCAGACCACGCGCTCCCGCGTAGTGGGCATCGCGCAGGTGCGTGGGCACCGGGCCGGCGCGGCCCGCCCGCACGTCGGACATCGCCTCGTCGATCGCGGTGATCACGGCGTTCGACTTCGGCGAGGTCGCCAGGTGGATCACCGCCTGGGCGAGGTTGATGCGCGCCTCGGGCAGGCCGACGAACTCCACCGCCTGGGCGGCGGCGCCGGCGGCGAGCAGCGCGGTCGGGTCGGCCAGGCCGACATCCTCGCTCGCGAAGATCATCATCCGGCGGGCGATGAACCGCGGGTCCTCCCCCGCGACCAGCATCCGCGCCAGGTAGTGCAGCGCGGCGTCGACGTCGGAGCCGCGCATGCTCTTGATGAACGCGCTCACCACGTCGTAGTGCGCGTCGCCGTCACGGTCGTAGCGCAGGGCGGCGGTGTCCACCGCCGTCTCGGCCGTCGCCAGGTCGACCTCGTCGCGCCCGGCCGCCGTCGCACCCGCCGCGGCGGCCTCCAGGGCCGTGAGCGCCTTACGCACGTCACCGCCGGCGAGGCGTACCAGATGATCTTCTGCCTCGGACGTGAGGGTGACCGCCCCACCCAGGCCGCGCGGGTCGGCGAGCGCGCGGCGCACCAGGCGGCGCACGTCGTCGTCGGTGAGCGGCTTGAGGGTCAGCAGCACGCAGCGCGACAGCAACGGCGAAATGATCGAGAAGTACGGGTTCTCCGTGGTGGCCGCGAGCAGCGTGACCGTGCCGTCCTCGACGGCCGCGAGCAGCGAGTCCTGCTGGGTCTTGCTGAACCGGTGGACCTCGTCGATGAACAGGATCGTGGCCCGGCCGCCGGTGCGCCGCACCCGGCGCGCCTCGTCGATGATGGCCCGCACGTCCTTCACGCCGGCGGACAGGGCCGACAGGGCGGCGAAGCGGCGGTCGCTGGAGCTGGCCACCAGGTGGGCGATGGTCGTCTTGCCGGTGCCGGGCGGGCCCCAGACGATGACCGAGGTGAGCGTGCCGCCCGCGACGAGGCGGCGCAGCGGCGCGCCCGGGGCGAGCAGGTGCTCCTGCCCGACCAGCTCGTCGAGGTCGCGCGGGCGCATCCGGACCGCGAGCGGGGCGTCCGGGCCGGCGAGCGCCTCGACCAGCGCCCCGCGCGCCGGCGCGGGGCCGGGCGGAGGCTCGAGCGTGAAGAGGCCGTCCGGATCCATTGCGCGAAGACTACCGGCTGTGACCGACAGCGGCGCACGGCCGCCTGTCCACGGACAGCGGCCCGGCCGCCCGCGTGAGGCGGGCGGCCGGGCCGATATGACGGGCCTGGCTGCGGGGGTTCAGCCGGGCCCGGGCCTCCGGCCGCGGTAGTACCGACGGCCCCAGGCACCCGCGCCCGCCAGGTGCAGGGAGATGCACAGGAAGGCGAGGATGGTCAGGAAATCCATGGTGAGAACCGGACCGAGGTCCGTCTTGGCGAGCTTGAGAATCAGCTCGATCGCGAAGATCACCGCGGCGATCACGGCGAACATGTGTGCCTCCCGGGGGATGAGTGAAGGACGACACACAGGTACCCATACCGCCTGAACTTCAATCGCGCGCCGTTTACCGTCGGTACATGCTGGAACGCGCCCAGACCCTGGCCGGACGCCACGCCGCGCGGGCGGCCGTCGCGGACATAGCGCCGGACGCCGCCGTATACGCGAGGCTCACGATGGGTGATGACGATGTGACGGCGTGGCGCGTGGACGACGCGCTGCTCTGGTCGGGCGCCGGCCCGTGGGGGCCGGTGGTGTGCGCGCTCGGGTCCCCGTCGACCTGCCTCGCGTTGGCCCGCGCGGTGCTCGACGCGGGCGCCGTCGTCCGGCCGCGCTGGGTCCACCTGCCGCGTACCGCGACCAGCGACGTCGCGGCGCACCTGACGGTCACCGCCCAGGACGACTGGGACTTCCGCTGGGTCGCCGCGGCCGTGCCCGCGCATCCCGCCGAGTCGCGGGTCGTCCGGCTGCACGACGCCGACCTGCCCGCCGTCGAGGCGCTGCTCGCCGACGCGTTCCCGTCGACCACCACGCGACCGGGCGATCCCCGGGTGCTCGGCTGGTACGGGATCCGCAGCGGCGACGCGCTGGTCGCCGTGGGAGCGGACCGCAGCCGGGGCGGGGTGGGGTTCCTCGCCGGCCTCACCGTGGCCACGGACCGTCGGGGCGAGGGCCTGGGCACGGCGCTCACCACGGCGATGACCCGGTCGCTGGGCGCCCGGTACGGCGACGTCGGCCTGGGCGTCATAGCCGACAACCTCGCGGCCAGCCGCCTCTACGCCCGCCTGGGCTTCACCGCGACGCTCACCCGCAGCTCAGTGGCACCCGCATGCGGTCTGCCCAAAGCCAGCTCCCTCAACGGCGTCGGACACGGCCAGGCCGGGTAGGTGGCGCCGGGCGGCGGGTACGCCAAGGTCGGGATGCATGGTGGTGGTGGTCCGTGGAAGATCTTGGGACGGAACACGCGGATATCCGCGTGTTCCGTCCCAAGATTGATTGGGGTGATCGATAAGTGGGCGACATATCGGATATCGGTGACCGGGTTCCTGGCGGCGGGCGCTCAGGCCTTGCGGAACAGTTCGCTTACGCCGCGCAGGTGGGTGGTCAGGAGCGCCTCGGCGCGGGAGCTGTCCAGCCGGACCTCGGCGGGGCGTTGCAGGCCCGAGTCCGCGATCGTGCCCACCGGCATGTCGGTCGCGTCGAGGCCGTAGTGGGCGGCCACCAGGCGGCCCAGCTCCGGGCGGGTCACCGCCTCGGGGCCCGCGACGTTGATGGTGCCGCGCACGTCCGAGGCCGCTAGTTCCACCACCGCGCCCGCGAGGTCCTCGACCGCCAGCGGACAGCGGATCTCGTCGCTGAACAGCGCCCCCGGCACCTTCCGGCCGATCAGGTCGAGGCACAGCTTGACCTGTTTGGACGCCGCGTCGCCGATGATCAGGGAGGTGCGCACGAGGACGGCCGCCGGGTCGATCGCCTTCACGGCCGTCTCGGCGGCCGCCTTGGACGCGCCGTAGACGCCGACCGGCGTCGGGGTGTCGCCGTCGAGGTAGGGCTCGGGACGGCCGCCGTGGACCGCGTCGGTGGACATGTGCACCAGCCGGGCGCTGACCCGCGCCGACGCGACCGCCACGGCGGCGGCCCCGTCGGCGCTGACCCACCAGTCGCCGAAGACGTAGGCGGTGGAGATCACGACCTTGGGTCGCACCCGCCCGACCAGCGCGGCCACGGCCGCACTGTCGCGGATGTCGAGCGGTTGCCAGTCGATCCCGTCAGTAACCCCGGGACCCCGGTGGTACGTCCCGACGACGCTCTCGCCCGCGTCGACGTAGCGGCGCGAGACCTCCCCGCCGAGGTGCCCGGAGGCACCCACGACGAGGACGGTCACGAGCTGTGCTCGACGGGCACGGCGCCGCCCGCGGTGCCGGCGGCCGCCGCCGGGGCCTTGGGCTTGGCGTCCACGCCAGCCTCCAGCCGCTGCTGGGCGGTGATCGGCGTCGGCGCGCCCGTCAGCGGGTCGAAGCCGCCCCGCGTCTTCGGGAACGAGATGACCTCGCGAATGGAGTCGGCGCCGGCGAGCAGCATGCAGACCCGGTCCCACCCGAGGGCGATGCCGGCGTGCGGCGGCGGGCCGTACTTGAAAGCCTCCAGCAGGAAGCCGAACTTGTCCGCGGCCTCCTCCGGGGAGATGCCGAGCAGGTCGAACACGCGCCGCTGCACGTCACCACGGTGGATTCGGACGCTGCCGCCGCCGATCTCGTTGCCGTTGCACACGATGTCGTACGCGTAGGCGAGCGCGTCACCCGGCGCGGTCTCGAAGCTGTCGAGCCACTCGTCGTTGGGCGAGGTGAACGGGTGGTGCACGGCCGTCCAGCCGCCCGCGTCGTCGGGCTCGAACATGGGCGCGTCCACGACCCAGCAGAACGCCCACGCGTCCTCGTCGACGAGGTTGGCCCGCTTGGCGATCTCGATGCGGGCCGCGCCGAGCAGCTCCTGCGCCTCGCGCCGGTCGGCGCTCGCGGCGAAGAAGACGGCGTCGCCGGGCTTGGCGCCGACCGCGTCGGCCAGGCCGTTCAGGTGCTCCTCGGACAGGTTCTTGGCGACCGGGCCGCGGGCCTCGCCCGTCTCGGCGTCGAGCACGACGTAGGCCAGGCCCTTCGCGCCGCGCGCCTTGGCCCAGTCCTGCCAGCCGTCGAGCTCCTTGCGCGACTGCGCGGCCCCGCCGGGCATGACGACCGCGCCCACGTACCCGCCGGCCATGATGGCGGCGGAGAAGACCCGGAACTCGGTGCCGTGCAGGTACCGGGTCAGGTCGGTCAGCTCCACGCCGTAGCGCAGGTCGGGCTTGTCCGAGCCGTAGCGGGCCATGGCGTCGTGCCAGGTGATGCGCGGGATGGGCAGCTGCACCTGGTGCCCGCCCAGCTCGCCCCACAGCGCGGCGACCAGCGCCTCGCCGAGCTCGATGATGTCGTCCTGGGTCACGAACGACATCTCGATGTCGAGCTGGGTGAACTCCGGCTGGCGGTCGGCCCGGAAGTCCTCGTCGCGGTAGCAGCGCGCGATCTGGTAGTACCGCTCCAGGCCGGCGACCATGAGCAGCTGCTTGAACAGCTGCGGCGACTGCGGCAGGGCGTACCAGGTGCCGGGCTGCAGGCGGACGGGGACGAGGAAGTCGCGCGCGCCCTCGGGGGTCGACCGGGTCAGCGTCGGCGTCTCGATCTCGTTGAAGTCGCGGGCGTGCAGAATCTCGCGGGCGATCTGGTTGGCCCTGCTCCGCAGGCGCAGCGCCTTGGCGGGGCCGGAGCGGCGCAGGTCCAGGTAGCGGTACTTCAGGCGGAGGTCGTCACCGGCCTCGATGTGGTCGTCGACGGGCAGCGGCAGCGGCGCGGCCTCGGAGAGCACGACCAGCTCGCTGACCGTCACCTCGATCTCGCCCGTCGGCAGCTCGGGGTTCTCGTTGCCCTCCGGCCGCTTCTCGACCTTGCCGGTCACCTTCACGCAGTATTCATTCCGCAGCGCGTGCGCGTCGTCCTCGTTCCGATTGAGATCCTGGTCCTCGATCGCTTCCGCTCCTCGGAACACGATCTGGACGATCCCTGACGCGTCCCGCAGATCGATGAAGGTCACCCCGCCGTGGTCGCGGCGGCGGGCCACCCAGCCGGCGAGCGTCACCGTCTGCCCGGCGTCCGAGGCGCGCAGGCTGCCGGCGGTGTGCGTACGGATCACGGTCGTCTCCTCGTTCGTGGCGTGCTCCGGCATTCTTTCACCGCCGCGTCGACGGCGGACGCGGGCCGCCCGATCCGGCCCTCACCGGCCCGGATGTCCGCGTGAAAACCGCCCAAACCGGGTAGGACTGGAGATGACGCCGACACGAGGAGACGACCATGCCCGAGTACGAGCAGTCCGGCACCGTGACCGCCCCGCCCGACCAGCTCTTCGCCTACCTCGCCGACGTGCACCACCTGCCCGAGTACTTCCCTCACATGACCGCCGCCGAGCCGGCCGGCGGCGAGGATGTGCACGTCGAGGCGGAGGTGGAGGGCGACCACCAGGAGGCCGTCGCCTGGTTCCACGTCGACGAGGAGGAACGGCGCATCGAGTGGGGCTCGAAGTCCGGCCCGTACCACGGGTGGATGCAGGTGGACGGTGTCGACGGTGGCTCGCTGGTCACCATCCACCTGCATCAGGAACACGAGACCGACTCGGAGGCCGACCTGGCCCAGGCCATCGAGACCATCCAGGCCCGTGCCGGCGCCCCGGGCTGAGGCGCCGGCACGGGACGGAACTCAGCTGGGGATGACCCAGGAGTCGACCGTCAGCGTCACGTTGTCCCGGGCCACGCCCGCGATCTGGACCCTGGCGAGCCGCCAGTCCACGCCGCTCTCGACCGAGGCCGCGAAGGACGAGATCACGCACAGCACGGTGGCCCGGCGGGCCGGGACCTCCTGGTCGGGGCCGAGCGGAACGGTGCGGATCTTCTCGTTGCACTCCGTCGGCGACATCGTCGGCGTGCCCGCCATGCTGCCCGTGACACTGTTGGTGAGCCGGAAGTACGGGGTGTTGCCGCACGGGTAGAGCCGGAGCTCGGCCGCGTCGGAGGAGACGCCCACCCGGGGCTCGTGCAGGTCGATGTACATGTAGCTGCACCCGGCCAGCGGGATCGTGAGCGTCTCGTTCGTGTACTTCGCCACGTAGTTGGTGCCGTCGTCGAGCGTGGGCTGCACGGTGGAGATCGGCTGGCCGACGGCGGACGTGGGCGCCGGATCGGCCGGCGCGTCGGTCGGGGCGCCGCCACCGCCGCCGCCGGGGGTGTCGACCGTGGGCTGGACCTGCGTACCGCCCCGCGACCCGCCGGCGAGGGCGATGTCGCGCGCGTCGCCGGCCTTGTCCAGCGCCTGCCAGGCCAGCACTGCGGTGCCCAGGGAGACCACCAGCGCGAGCACCGACACCGCGATCGCGATGGTGGCCCCCGGCCCACGCAGCGCGGGCGGGGCGGGCGGCGCGGCCGGCGACGACGGCTGACCGGGCGGGTAGACCTTGCCGCCGGCCGGCTGGCCCGGCGCCGACGGACCGGCAACCGGTGCCTGCGGCGCCGTCGCGCCGCCGACGACCGGCGCGGACCCGGCGACCGACGCGGACGCGGTGACCGGCGTGGACCCGGTCGACGGCGGGGAGATGGGCGCCGGCGGGGTGGCCGAGGGCCGGGCCGGGTCGTACGGGTTCGGCGCGGTCAACACGAACCTCCAGGGGATCCGGAAAGGAATGGTCGCGTGCGGACGGTCCGCAGTAGACGATCAGCGGCGACGAAGGCGTGACAGTATCGCCAACCGGCGGCCCGTCGAGCTATCACGAATCCGTCAGCGGGCCAGGGACGTGACGGCGTGGCTCAAACCGACCATGATGGACCCCTCGCCCCCGACCGAACAGGTACACCCGTGTCCCAGCCCACCACCCCGCCCGCGCGCCGCGGCCTCCCGCTCGCGAGGATCGCGCTGATCTGCGGCATCATCGTGCCGGTCCTCGGCCTGCTCATCCAGGCCGGCAAGTGGCTCTTCCCGGACGGCCTCGGCGGGCGCCCCGACCCGGAACCCACGAAGGAGGCCGTGATCGGCGGCACTCCGGCCGCGCCGCAGAGCAACGCCGTCGTCGCCACGGGCGCGGCGGCCACGACGTCCGCCGCGCCGGCGGTCACCGCCGCCGCGGACGGTCGCGCGCGGCTGGACTCGCTGACCCGCGACGCCGGCCAGGTCGCCAAGCTGCCGCGCGCCTTCGCCGGCAAGGCGGGCTTCGACGGGGCGGTCACGGTCGCCTGCCCCAGCAACGAGTCGGACCAGCCGGTCCGCGAGGTCACCTACCTCCTGCACGGCCGCTATCTGGACCTGTCCGCCACGATCCAGCCGTCCTTCGCGGACCCGGACTTCCGCGGTCAGGTCACGGTCGACGGCGTGTGGCGCAACCCCGACGGCACCGTCACCCGCCGCACCGTGGGCGGGGCCACCACCGACGGGCGGGCGACCGCGGCCCTGGCAGGCGCCCTGGACGTCGAGGGCGCCGAGAAACTGGTCCTGGTGGTGGACTGCGACGTACCGACCGGCGTGGTGATCATCAAGGACGGCCGCCTGACCCGGGTGTCATAGCTTCCTCACATCGGTAACGTCGCGGCAACATCATCGTGCCACGATCTCCGCGTGTTTCTGAGCAAGCACGAGCAGGAGCGCCTGCTCATCTACGTGGCGGCCGAGGTCGCCGAGAAGCGGCGCGCCCGCGGCCTGAAGCTCAACTACCCCGAGGCCGTCGCGATCATCACGGCGTTCCTGCTGGAGGGGGCGCGCGACGGGCGCACGGTGGTCGAGCTGATGGAGGCCGGCCGGCACGTGCTCACCCGCGACGACGTGCTCGAGGGTGTCCCCGAGATGCTGCCGGAGGTGCAGGTGGAGGCCACGTTCCCGGACGGCACCAAGCTGGTCACCGTGCACGGGCCGATCGCATGATCCCCGGCGAGATCCTCTTCGGCGACGGCCCTGTGTCGATCAACGATGGTCGGGCTGAGCTGACGCTGACCGTCGCGAACACGGGTGACCGGCCGGTGCAGGTCGGTTCGCACTACCACTTCGCCGAGGCCAACCCGGCGCTGGAGTTCGACCGCGCGGCCGCCCGCGGGCACCGCCTCGCGATCCCCGCCGGCACGTCGGTGCGGTTCGAGCCGGGCATCCCCCGCGAGGTCACCCTGGTGCCGCTGGCGGGGGCCCGCGTCGTGGCCGGCCTGCGCGGCGCGGTTTCCGGTCCGCTCGACGGGAGTTCTTCGTGAGTACGTTGGACCGCGCGCGATACGCCGCCCTGTACGGCCCGACGACCGGTGACCGGATCCGGTTGGCCGACACGAACCTGTTCATCGAGGTCGAGCGCGACGACTGCGCGGGCGGCGACGAGGCGGTGTTCGGCGGCGGCAAGGTGATCCGCGAGTCGATGGGGCAGGCGCGCGCCACCCGCGCGGAGGGCACCCCGGACACGGTCATCACCGGCGCGGTGATCCTCGACTACTGGGGCATCGTCAAGGCCGACGTCGGCATCCGCGACGGGCGCATCGTCGCGATCGGCAAGGCCGGCAACCCCGACACGATGGACGGCGTGCACCCCGACCTGGTCATCGGCCCGAACACCGAGATCATCTCGGGCAACGGGAAGATCCTCACGGCCGGCGCGATCGACTGCCACGTGCACCTCATCTGCCCGCAGATCGTCGACGAGGCGCTCGGCGGCGGCATCACCACGCTCATCGGCGGCGGCACCGGCCCGGCCGAGGGCACGAAGGCCACCACGGTCACGCCCGGCTCCTGGCACCTGGCCCGGATGCTGGAGGCGATGGACCCGTTCCCGGTGAACGTGCTGCTGCTCGGCAAGGGCAACACGGTCTCCGAGGAGGCCATGTGGGAGCAGTTGCGCGGCGGCGCCGGCGGGTTCAAGCTGCACGAGGACTGGGGCACCACGCCCGCCGCGATCGACGCGTGCCTGCGCGTGGCGGACGCCTCGGGCGTGCAGGTGAACATCCACACCGACACGTTGAACGAAGCCGGCTACGTCCAGTCGACGCTGGAGGCGATCGCCGGCCGGGCCATCCACGCCTACCACACGGAGGGCGCGGGCGGCGGGCACGCGCCGGACATCATCACCGTCGCGAGCTTCCCGAACGTGCTGCCGTCGTCGACCAACCCGACCCGGCCGTACACGGGCAACACCCTGGCCGAGCACCTCGACATGCTCATGGTGTGCCACCACCTGAACCCGGCGGTGGCCGAGGACCTGGCGTTCGCGGAGAGCCGCATCCGGCCGTCCACGATGGCCGCCGAGGACTACCTGCACGACCTGGGCGCCATCTCGATCATCGGGTCGGACGCGCAGGCCATGGGCCGGGTGTCCGAGGTGGTCAGCCGCACCTGGCAGACCGCCCACGTGATGAAGGCCAAGGTCGGCGCGCTGCCCGGCGACGGCGCGGCCGACAACACCCGGGCTAGGCGCTACGTCGCCAAGTACACGATCAACCCGGCGATCACGCACGGCATCGAGGGCGAGGTGGGCTCCGTCGAGGCGGGCAAGCTCGCCGACCTGGTGCTGTGGGACCCGGCGTTCTTCGGCGTACGGCCGGCGGTCGTCGTCAAGGGCGGCATGATCGCGTGGGCGCAGATGGGCGACGCGAACGCGTCCATCCCGACGCCGCAGCCGATCCTGCCCCGTCCGATGTTCGGTGCTTTCGGGGTCGCCCCCGCCGCCACCAGCCTCGCGTTCGTGGCCCCGGCCGCGATCGAGGACGGCCTGGCGTCACGGCTCGACATCCGCCGGCGCCTGTCGCCCACGCTGGACGTGCGCCAGCGGGGCAAGGCGGACCTGCCGCTCAACGACGCGATGCCGTCGATCGAGGTGGACCCGGACACGTTCACGGTCCGCATCGACGGCGAGGTCATCGAGCCGTCGCCGGTCACCGAACTGCCCATGGCCCAGCGCTACTTCCTGTTCTGATCATGCACGCCGGCCTCGCGACCCTGCTCGTCCTCGCGGACGGCCGGCTGCCCAGCGGCGCGCACGCGCACTCGGGCGGCCTGGAGCCGGCGGTGTCGGCCGCCCGGGTCGCGGACCTGGACGACCTGGCCGCCTTCCTGCGCGGCCGCCTGGCGACCGCCGGCCTCGTGGCGGCCGCCTTCGCGGCGGCGG
>NZ_BAAALT010000242.1:0-10260 GCF_039528515.1 Luedemannella flava | reverse complement strand
TCGCCCGCGAGCAGGGCGTGGACGACGCGCGCGTTGGCCGCCGCGTCGCGACGGCGCAGCGCGCCCTCGGCGGGGCGCGGGATGCCCAGGTCGCGCGGGTCTACGCAGACCAGCGCGGCCCGTCCGTCGCGCACCGACCAGACCTGCGATGTGGTGGCCGTGGTGAGCTTGTCCAGGCCGTCGTCGCCGCGTACCACCAGGGCGCTCGTGCCGCGTTGCCGCAGCACCTCCGCCACCACCGGTAGCAGGCGCGGATCGGCCACCCCGACCAGCCGGTGCGTCGGTCGCGCCGGGTTGATCAGCGGGCCGAGCACGTTGAACACCGTGGGTACGCCCAGCTCGCGGCGCACCGGGGCGGCGTGGCGCAGGCCCGGGTGCGCGGCGGCCGCGAACAGGAACGTGATGCCCGCGGCGGCCGCGATCTCCGCGTGCGCGGTCGGCGGCATGTCGAGCGGCACGCCGAGGCGCTCCACGAGGTCGGCCGCGCCCGCCGTGGTCGCCGACGCGGCGCGGCCGCCGTGCTTGACGACCGTCGCGCCGGTCGCCGCCACGACGATCGCGGCCATGGTGGACAGGTTCACCGCGTTGGTGCCGTCGCCGCCGGTGCCCGCGATGTCGACGGTCGGACCCGGGATGTCCACCGGCGCGGCGGCGGCGAGCAGGGCAACCACCAGGCCGTCCACCTCGACGGCCGTCTCGCCCTTGGCGCGCAGCGCGACGAGGAACGCGGCCAGCTGCGCGGGTGCCGCCGCCCCACGTACCACCTCGCCCATCGCCCAGCCGGCGGCGTCGGCGGTCAGGTCGCGCCCCGCGAGCAGGTCGGCCAGCAACGACGGCCAGGTGTGCGGTGTGGTCATGGGTGTCCTCCGGGTCGGGGCCACCCGCAGGCGCCGGCCGCTGGACACGGCGACGGCCGCCTCGCGGGAGGCGGCCGTGTGGGTGCGCGTGGGTGCCGGTCGCCTAGGAGGCGGGCCACCAGCCGTTCACGCGCGCGAGCATGCGCACACCCTACCGCGCGCCGACCGCCACGACCGCCCGGTGCCGGGTGGGTGTGTCGATCTCGTCGACAATCGCGACGGCCAGGTCGACGTAGGAGAACCCGCCGGGCAACGCGCGTGCCTCGCCGAGCTGGTAGCGGCCCGTGCGGTCGGCGGTGTCGTCGAGCACGACCGGCGGCGGGGCGAGCAGCAGCCAGTCCAGCTCGTCGTCCGCGCCCCGCAGCACGTCGACCTGCGCGGCGTGGTTGAGTGAGAACGCCCGGTACGGAGCGGGGAAGTCCGGCGCGTCGTGCACCGCGACGCCCGGCGCCGCCTCCAACGCGGTGCCGATCCCGACGCCGACCAGCCGCCGCACGCCCGCCCGGCGCAGGCCGTCCACGAGCGCCCGGGCGGCGTCGGCGAAGAACGTCGGCACGTCCACCCGCGCGGCAGCGTTCACCACCGCGTCGTGCCCGGCGGCGAGCCGGGCCACGTCGTCGACGTCGGTGACATCCCCTGTCGAACGGGTCACGGCAATGACCTCATGCCCCCGGTCGGCGGCCTCGGCGACCACACGTCGCCCCGCTCGTCCCGCCGCGCCGAACACCACGATTCTCTTCATGGCCGCCGACCGTAGCGGGGCGGGGCCCGGTTACCGCAACGATAGTGGGCGTACGGTGGGGCGATGAGCCAGCCGCTGGACCCCGACATGTTCGCCGGATGCGTCGACGACGACCCGCCGATCCGCATCGGTGACAAGTGGACGGCGAAGGTGATCGTGTGCCTGCGCGACGGGCCCCGCCGGTTCTCCGAGCTGTTGGCGCCCCTGCGCCCGGTCACGCCGAAGGTGCTCACGGAGACGCTGCGGGCGATGGGGCGTGACGGCCTCGTGGCCCGTACGGCCCACGGGGGCATGCCGCCCCACGTGGAGTACGCCCTGACCGACCTGGGCCGGTCGCTGCTGACCCCCATGGCGGCCACCTGCGCGTGGACCCGCGAACACCTGCCCGAGCTGCGGGCGGCCCGCGAGGCGGCGGCCCGTTAACGCGGAAGTGCGGCGGGAACGTGCCCCTGATAGGGGTCGTCTCCCGCCGCACCATCGCTGGCTTACCGGTTGTCGCGCCAGTCGATCCAGTCGCGGAGCTGGGTCAGGTCGTAGTCCGGGCCGGTGGCGTGGACCGTGAACAGCGACGCGCCGGCCTCGAGGAGGGCGGGGCCCACCTCGTCGGGCTTAGCGGCCGCCCCGCGGGCGTTCGCCACCGCGGTGGAGATCTCGATCTCGGAGAAGTCGCGGCCGACGACCGCGCAGTGCTCCTTGAGAATGCCGATCTTGCGCTTGAGGGTGTCCAGGTCGCCGAAGCTGTGCCAGATGTCGGCGTGCTTGGCCACCAGGCGCAGCGTCTTCTTCTCGCCGCCCCCGCCGATGAGCATCGGGATCTTGCGGGTGGGTGCCGGGTTGAGCTTCGACCACCGGCTCTCGATGCGCGGCAGGGCCTCGGCCAGGTCGTCGAGGCGCCCGCCCGCGGTGCCGAACTCGTACCCGTACTCCTGGTAGTCCTTCTCGAACCAACCGGAGCCGATGCCCAGGATGAGACGGCCGTCGCTGATGTGGTCGACGGTGCGCGCCATGTCGGCGAGCAGTTCCGGGTTGCGGTAGCTGTTGCACGTCACGAGGGCGCCGATCTCCACCCGTGACGTCTGCTCGGCCCACGCGGCGAGCATGGTCCAGCACTCGTAGTGCAGGCCCTCCGGCTCGCCGCTGAGCGGGTAGAAGTGGTCCCAGTTGAAGACGATGTCCACGCCCAGCTGCTCTGCCTCGGCCACCGCGGCGCGGATCTTGCTGTACTCGGCGTGCTGCGGCTGCACCTGCAGCCCGATTCTGACGTCTGTCACGATCCCAACCTATCTCCGGCCGCGCCGCACGGGCGAAGATCCACGCATTCGCGTGTCACCATCCCGGGCGCGTGTCGACTTTGGAGGGTCCGGGCACCATGAGGGCATGTATCTCATCAAGGAGCGGTTCTTCCGACTGGGCAACGACTCCGAGATCACCGACGAGGGCGGACGGACGGTCTTCGACGTGGACGGCAAGGTCCTCTCGCTACGGGACCGGCTCGTCATCAAGGACCCCGACGGCACGCCGGTCGCCGAGGTGCGCCGCCGGTTGCTCGCGCTGCGCCCCAGCTACGTGGTCACCATCGGTGGCGAGAAGGCGGCCGTGGTGCGCAAGCGCTGGCTGCGACTGTTCCGCGACCGGTACCTCATCGACGTGCCCGGCCCGCACGACCTCACGATGAAGGGCAGCCTGCTCGACCACGAGTTCACCATCCGCCGCGACGGCGACACGGTGGCCACCGTGTCCAAGCGCTGGGTCAGCATCCGCGACACCTACGCCGTGGACATCGCCGAGAGCGAGAACCACCTGCTGATCCTGGGGGTGGCCCTGGCTCTGGATCTTGCCGAGGAGCGTGCGGAAAAGACAGATTCCTGAGTACGCCTCCGGCATGGCACGCTGCGACGGTGACCCGCACGTTTTTCGTGGCCGTGGTGCTGCTGGTGACGGTGGCCGGCTGCGGTCTGTGGCCGGCCGACGACCCGCCGGCGGCCGTGACGCTGCCGCGCGACTACGCCGGCCTGCTCGGCCCTGCCGGTCTGGACACTTTCGTGGCGCTTGCGGACAGCATGACCAGTGTGTCCCCGGAGTCCGCGCGGTTGGTGGGTCCCAACTACGGCGTCGCGTTCGACGCGCTCGGGATCGCCACGGCCGTGGACGGGCTGCGCTTCACCGAGCTGGCCACGGGGCTGCACCCGGACGACATCGGCAGCGCGCGGCGGGTGGAGCACCGCCCGGCGGCCGGCCGTGAACTGCTGCTAGCCCACGTCCCGTCGCGGGTCTCGCTGCCCGAGCCGACGGACGGGTACGGTGACCTGTTCATGGCGTGGCGGATCGTCACCGCCGACGGCGAGCGGCCGCTCCTGCGCGACAGCCACCCCGACTGCCTCTGCGTCGGCTCGATCATCATGGTGAGCGTCCCCACGGGCGGCTTCGCGCGCCTGACGGCCACGGTCGACGGCGTCACGGCCGCGCTCGACCTCCGCACGGGCCGGCCGATCGCCGGCTCGTGAACCGGATCGGAGCACCCGATCCGGTTCACGACCTCGTGGAGCGTCAGCCGATGTCGCGGCGGCGGAAGGCCGTCAGGCCGGCGGTCGCCAGGCCGGCCGCGGCGACCGTGAGCCAGAGCAGCGGGGCCGCCGTGAAGGCGGCGCCGGGGAGCTTAGGCACGTGGGCGAACGGCGAGGCGTCCACGATCCACTGGCTCAGGCCGAGGATCTCGCCGATCTCGAGCACCAGCAGGCACAGCACCAGCGCCGCCCAGGTGAGCCCGGCGAAGCGCGGCGCCAGGCCGAACAGGGCCGCCCCGATGCCCGCCAGCACCCACGCCGCCGGCGCCTGGACCAGCGCGGCGCCCAGCAGCGCCCACGTCTGCCCGCCGACGTCGCCGATCTGCGACCCGTACGCGAGCCCGCCGGCGGCCCCCGCGACGGCGAGCAGCAGCGCCGTGCCGACCACCGCGAACGCGAGGTGGCTCAGCGCCCACTGCACGCGCCGCGTACGCGTCGCCAGCAGCGGCTCCAGCCGGCCGGCGGCCTCCTCGCCGCGCAACCGCAGGGTGGCCTGCACGGTGTAGGCGGCGACGACGAGGCCCGTGATGCCGAGGACCGCGCCGAGGTAGGCGTCCACGATCGCGGCGCTGCCGCCGAGCCGGCTGAGCAGGTCCGCAATCTTGGCGTTGTCGAGCTTGGCGTCGCCGATGCCCTTCGCGGACCCGCCCAGCACGCCGCCCCACACGGCCATCCCGATCAACCAGCCGATGAGCAGGCCGCGGTGCAGGCGCCAGGCGAGCGCGAACGGGCTGCGCAGCGCGGGCTCCGCCTGCGCGGGCCCGGGTCGCTGGGGGACCAGGCCGGCGCCGAGGTCCCGGCGCCCGTTGAGCAGGTAGGCCGCGCCGACGGCGATGGTGGCGAGCGCGGCGAGCAGCGCGAGGGTCCACCACTGCTCGTCGGCGAAGGCGCGCAGCCGCATCGCCCACCCGACGGGCGACACCCACGAGGCCCAGGTGGGCCCCGCGTCGCCGACGGCCCGCAGCAGGTACGCCGCGCCGAGCACGGACACCGCGATGGCGGTTGCGGACCGCGCGCTCTCGGTGAGCTGCGCGGCGACGGCCGCTACGGCGGCGAAGAACAGTCCGGACAGCGCGATCGCGGCGCCCAGGGCCACCGCCCCGGCGGCTGGCTGGTCGGTGCCGAGCAGCCCCAGGGTGGCGACGAGTCCGGCACCGACGCTGGCCACGCCGGCGGTGAGGAGCGCGGCGGTGAGCGGGGCGTACCGGCCGAGGACGCCGGCGCTGAGCAGCTCCAGCCGGCCGGTCTCCTCCTCGGTGCGGCTGTGCCGGATCACGGTGAGGATCGCCATGAGCCCGACGAGGATGATCTCGGTGACCAGGATCTTCCAGGCGGTCAGCGCGCCGATCGACCCGGCCGCGAACAGCGGCCCGTTGATCGCGACGAGCGACGGGTTGCTGATCACCCCGGTGACCTGCTCGAGCGCCTCTCTGGTGGGGTAGAGGTCGAGGTACTGCGCGGCGGTGGTCGCCGGCAGCACGCCGATGATGAGCACCCACACCGACAGTCGCACCCGGTCCAGCCGCAGCGCGAGCCGCACCATGGTCCGGGTCCCCCTCAGTACGGTCATGTGGTCACCAGATCATCGGTGTAGTGACGCAGGAACAGCTCCTCCAGCGTCGGCGGCTGGCTGGTCAGCGAGCGCACGCCGGCCTGCGCGAGCGCGCGCATCACGGCGTCGAGCTGGTCGTTGTCGACGTCGAACGAGACCCGGTTGCCCTCCGCCACGACGTCGTGCACGCCGGGCAGCGCGGCCAGCTCGGCCGGGGCGGCCAGCTCGGCGGTGATCGCGGTGCGGGACAGGTGGCGCATCTCGGCGAGGGTGCCCGTGTCGACGACCTTGCCGGACCGGATGATGCTCACCCGGTCGCAGAGCGCCTCGACCTCGGACAGGATGTGGCTGGACAGCAGCACGGTGCGGCCGTTGTCTCGCTCCTCGTTGATGCAGGCCCGGAAGGTCGCCTCCATCAGCGGGTCCAGGCCGGACGTCGGCTCGTCCAGGATGAGCAGCTCGACGTCCGAGGCGAGCGCCGCCACCAGTGCGACCTTCTGCCGGTTGCCCTTGGAGTACGTCCGGCCCTTCTTCGTCGGGTCGAGATCGAAGCGCTCCAGGAGGGTGGCCCGGCGCTGCGGGTCCAGCCCGCCGCGCAGGCGGCCCAGCAGGTCGATGACCTCGCCGCCGGACAGGTTCGGCCACAGGTTCACGTCGCCCGGCACGTACGCCAGACGGCGGTGCAGGTCGGCGGCGTCGCGCCAAGGGTCGCCGCCGAGCAGGGTGGCCGTCCCGGAGTCCGCCTTGAGCAGCCCCAGGAGCACCCGGATGGTCGTGGACTTCCCGGCGCCGTTCGGACCCAGGAAGCCGTGCACCTCACCGGTGCGGACGGTGAGATCGACACCGTCCAACGCACGCGTGGCTCCGAACGACTTGGTCAGCCCGGAGACCGCGATCGCATCATTCATGGTTCGGAAGCTACGCTGATTTCACAAATTTGTGAAGCTTCGGTAAGCTGCGTCTCACATACGAGGAGGTGGGCATGCCCGACCCGCGGGACACGCAGGTGATCGAGCAGTTCGTCGAGCGCTTCGCGCAGGTGCTCGTCGACTCCGGCATGCCCCGCATCGCCTCCCGCATCGCCATCGCGATCATGGCCACCGACGAGGGCCGGCTCACGGCGGCGGAGCTGGCCGAGCGCCTGCACGCCAGCCCGGCCGCCGTCTCGGGCGGCGTGCGCTACCTGACGCAGGTGGGCATCGTCCACCGCGGCCGCGAGCGCGGTTCCCGCCGCGACCACTTCACGGTCGAGCACGACTGGCTCTACCAGACGATCGCCCAGCGCGACTCGATCCTGGTCCGCTGGTCGGCCGGCTTGCGCGAGGGCGTCCAGGCGGTCGGCGGGGACACCCCGGCCGGCCGCCGCTTCGCCGAGTCCGTGGAGTTCTTCGAGTTCCTCCGCGGCGAGATGGAGGGCGTCCTCGACCGCTGGGAGGCCCACCGCCGCGCCGCGACCACGCGTGCCTGACCACGCGCAGCGTCTGTGGTCAGCTCAGCGACGTGTAGTCACTGCACGAATGCTGAAACGCTGTGGAACCTTTGCCGCATCTTTTGTGCAACACCCAATGTGACCGGACCTAGACCCCTGCCGGTGCGCCTCGCCTACCCGGCGGCGGATGGCGCCAGGGCGCGGACCACCTCGGCGCTACGGCGGGGGCGGCGGTCACGGTCGAACAGGCCGAAGGGGACGGAGTCGCCGGCGAGCCACTCGTAGTTGTCGATTCCCGTCCAGAGGAACACGCCCGCCACGTCGATGCCGTCCGCGCGCGCCTTGTGGACGTGGCCCAGGGCCTCGGTGAGGTAGTCGACCCGCGCGTCGTCGTCAGTACCGCCATAGCCGAGTTCGGCCACCACGAGCGACTTGCCGGGCAGTTCGTGGGCGAGCCGATCGAGCACCCGGGCCAGGCCCTCGGCCCACGGCACGTAACCGAGCGGGCCGGGCGTGCCGTCGGCCGGGTACGGGCCCGGCTGGCCAGCGCCGTTCACGGCGGTCGCCGCGTAGTACGAGAAGCCGTAGGCGTCGAAGGCGTCCGTTTCGCGGGCCAGGCGCAGCCACGAGTCCCACACCACGGCGTCCCACTGCGCGACGGCGGCCGCCGACCCGGGACTGTCGTCGGCGGGGACGAGCGGCGTCAGCGACTCGTTCGAGACGACCGGACGGCCCGTCCCGCGCAGGCGGGCGGCCGCCGCGAAGTCGGCCCGGTGGACGGCAGTGAGCGCCTGCAGGAACTCCGGGAGTGAGGTCACCCCGGGCGGGAACGCCCCCGACAGGTAAGCCTTCTGCGCGAAGCTCGTCGGGTTGTTCACGGGCATCCACCCGTCGACCAGGTCACCGAACCGCTCGGCGACCGTCCCCACCCACCGCCGCCAGCGCTCCCCGAAGCCGGGGGAGCAGACGCCGCCCTCGCCCGCCAGCCACGCCGGCAGTGCCGTGTGCAGCAGCGACACCCACATGCGCAGCCCGGCAGTGCGCCCGGCCGAGAGCACGTCGCGGTAGTGCGCGACCGCCGCCTCATCCACGATGCCGGGCGCCGGCTCCACCTTCGCCCAGTTGACCGACATGCGATGGTCGGTGAACCCCCACCGTGCCATGAGAGCCAGGTCCTCGGCGTACCGCTCCGCGAACCCGTTGCCGTCACCGGACGCGGGCGCCCGCCCGGCCCGCTCCCAGGCATACCAGTTGTCCCCCGGGTCGGCCCCCTCCACCTGCACGGCCGAACTACCCGTCCCCCACCACCGCATTCATCCCCCTGAGTGTTCGTGGCTCTACGTGCGGAACCGCGGCCCGCGACTCGGCCCGTCATTGGCCATAGGTCGACAGGCAACCGCGAGCATCGTCGGAATCGTGGCGAACCAGCGCTCGTAGGCCGTCCACTCCGGCTCCGGGCGCACGTGCGCCGGGAGGGTCGGTGGCTCGTGCAGGGCGGTCACCGCCAGGCCGTGGCGGCCGAGCAGGTTCACGTACCAGGACAGTGGTCGGTGGTAGTGGTGGTGGCCGCCGAACGACGTGATCCAGCGCGTCTCGTGCGCGAGGTAGCCGGTGACCTTGCGGTAGCGCTCGCCGTCCGCCTCGAGGGGCGCCTGCGCGAAGAAGCACGGGTGCAGGATCGAGAAGACGAACACGCCGTCGTCGACGAGGCTGGCCCGGACATCGGCGACGAGCGCGTCGAGCTCCGGCACGTCCATGAGGACCATGTGGGCGACGATCGCGTCGAATGTGGACAACGGCCGGGGCAGCCCGGCGCACAGGTCGTGGGCGACGAACCCGACGGCCGGATAGCTCGCCCGGGCATGGCGCAGCAGTTCCACACTGCCGTCGACGCCCAGAACCCGCGCCCCGTCGAGCCGGAGCTCCTCGGCGAGCCAACCGTGTCCGCAGCCGAGGTCGAGGATCCGTCGTCCGGCCACCGGGCCGAGCGTCTCGCACAGGAACGGCCGCATCCGTCGGAAGAACGAGTCGTCCGGCCCGCCGCTCTGATCGGCGTACCGGTCAGCGGCCCTGTCCCAGAGCTGGAGGTCGCTGTCACCGGGCACGCGCACCATCGTCGCACCCCGACCCGACCCGCTGGTCCCCGGTCCACTCGGTCACGTTACTGCGCCTGCCGGGCCGCCGCTGATCCTCTGTGGACGGCGGTCCACGGTATGACGCGATGCCGTACCGTGGACGACTCGTCGCTGGGAGGTCCGGGTGACGCCACTGGAGCCGTCCGACCCGCGTCACGTCGCGGGCTACCGGCTCGTCGGCCGGATCGCCGCCGGCGGGATGGGCCGGGTGTTCCTCGCCGTGTCGCCGCGCGACTCCCCGGCGGCGGTCAAGGTGATCCTGCCGGAGCTGGCCGGGCAGCCCGAGTTCCGCGCCCGGTTCCGCCGGGAGGTGCGCGCGGCGCGGCAGGTGCACAGCCCGTACGTGGCCGAGGTGCTCGACGCCGAACCGGACGACGAGCAGCCGTGGTTGGCGACCGAGTACGTCGCCGGCCCGTCGCTGTCGGCGGCGGTGCGCTCGTTCGGGCCGCTGCCGCCCGACAGCGTGACGGTTCTGGCGGCGGGCATCGTCGCGGCGCTGCGGGCGGTCGCGGGCGCCGGGCTCGTGCACCGTGACCTCAAGCCGTCCAATGTGCTGCTCGACGCGGCCGGTCCGCGGGTCATCGACTTCGGCATCGCCAAGGCCGCCGACGCCACCGACCTCACCCGCACGGGGTACGTGGTCGGCACGGCAGGGTACATCGCGCCCGAGCAGATCCTGGGCGGGGAACTGAGCCCGGCCGCGGATGTGTTCTCCCTCGGCGCGGTGCTGACCTTCGCGCTCGCGGGGACCGGACCGTTCGGCACCGGCACGCCGCACGTCCTTATCGGCCGGGTCCTGTACGCGCAGCCGGATCTTGCCGGCGTGCCCGTCGACTGGCGTGACGTGCTGGGCCAGTGCCTGGCCAAGGATCCCGCCGAGCGGCCCACGTTCGAAGCGCTCGCGGCGCGGTTCGCCGGTGCGCATCGTCGCGTCGGGGACGGCTGGCGGCCCGGACCGGTGGCGGGAGTCGTGCGCGAGCG
>NZ_BAAALT010000241.1:0-3109 GCF_039528515.1 Luedemannella flava | reverse complement strand
CCGCCCAGCCGCGCCGGCCTCAACCGGCGGGTGCCCGGCAGCCACCTGCACACCACCGTGCGCGTCCCCGAGCGGCGGATCTCGCAGCCGCGCACCAGCCAGCCGCGCACCAGCCAGCCGCGCACCAGCCAGCCGAAGCCGGCCGCCGGCAGCCCCGCGCCGGGCAGCCCCGTCCCGGGCGGGCTGGTCTGGCCGCCGATTCCCGAGCAGCGCGTGCCGGGCGACGGCCCGACGGCCACCGGCGGCCCCCGCCGCGACCCGGCGGCGGTGCGCGACGCCCTCACCGCCTTCCTCAGCGGTGCGGCACGCGGCGAAGCGGCCGCGTCCGCGCCGGCCGACCCGTCCACGCTCCTTCCGGAGAGGCATACATGACAGCGCATACCGAGCCGCTCAGCAGTGAGGCCCAGCAGTTCAACTGGCTGCTCAGCCAGTTCGCCGTGAACACGTCCGAGGTCATCGACGCGATCGCGGTCTCCAGCGACGGCCTGCTCATCGCCATGTCGCACACGCTGGACCGGGCCAACGCCGACCGGCTGGCCGCGATCACCTCGGCGATCATCAGTCTGGCGCACGGCGCCGCGCGGGTGTACGACATGGGTTCGCCGAACAAGGTCATCATCGACCTCGACGGCGGGTACCTGCTGGTCAGCGCGATCAGCTCGGGTGCCACCCTGGGCGTGCTCGCGTCGCGCGCCGCGAACCTGGGCAACCTCGCCTACGAGATGGCCGTGTTCGCCAACCGCGCCGGCGAGTTCCTCTCGCCCGTTCTCATCGAGGAACTGAAGAACTCGGTGGGCATGTGATGGCCGCCCGTCGCCGACCGCCGACGCCCCTGAAGCTCGTGGTAGCGGGCGGCTTCGGCGTGGGCAAGACGACGGCGGTGGGCGCCATCTCCGAAATCCCCGTGCTCACCACCGAGATGGCGATGACCGAGGTCGCGGCCGAGATCGACCGCACCGGGCACGTGCCCGACAAGACCACGACGACGGTCGCCCTCGACTTCGGCCGGCTCACCCTGGACGAGGACATCGTCCTGTACATCTTCGGCACGCCCGGCCAGGACCGGTTCGGCTTCATGTGGCACGAGCTGACCGAGGGGGCGCTCGGCGCGCTGGTGATCGTGGATACCCGCCGCCTGGACGAGTGCTATCCGGCGGTCGACTACTTCGAGCGGGCCGAGATGCCGTTCGTCATCGCGGTGAACCTGTTCGACGGCCGGCTCGCCCACGACCTCGACGACGTCCGCTGGGCCCTGGCGGTCAGCGAGGAGACCCCCCTGATCACGATGGACGCCCGCGACCGCGACTCGGTCCGTGACGCCCTCATCGCGGTCGCCCAACGCGCGCTCGCCACCGCCAGCCGCTGACGAACGGCCAATGACGTGCGGAACTCCGGGCCGGAACTTCGCACGTAGGGCCAGTAACCTCGCTGGTCACCGCGGCGCGCGCTGGCGGGCGGCGTGGGCGCGGACCTTTTCGCGGTTGCCGCACCAGGCCATCGAGCACCAGCGGCGGCGACCGCGGGGGTCCGCGAACAGCCAGCCGCAGCCGTCGCCGGGGCAGGCGCGCACGGCGTCGGCCGTCGCGGAGGTGACCAGCCGGGCCGCGTGCCACGCCACCTGCAGCAGCGGCAGCTCCACATCGGACGCGCCGGTCAGGCGCCAGGTGGCGGGGCGTCCGGGTGCGAGGTGGGCCACCGCCGCGGCGCGGCGGGCCTCCGCGTCGAGCGCACCCCAGGCCGCCGTCTGCTCACCCTCTCCCGTGAGTACGTCGTAGAGCGCCTCCCGCAGCGCGATCGCCCGGCGCAGCACGGCCTCGCTGGCCGCCGGGTGGCGCGCGCCCGCCCGGCGGGCCGCGGCCACCTCGTCGGGCGTGAGCAGCCCGGCGTGGCCCACCCACACGCAGAGGTGGGCGTGGCTGTGCAGGTACTCCTTCGGGGTGGGGGCGCGCCAGCCGGCCCGGGTGTTGCACACCTCGAGCGCCGGGTCGCCGGCCACGCAGAGCGGGACCGCGAAGCCGTCGATGTCGATGGATGCCATGTCAGCGCCTGTCCCGATCCGTCCGCCGCTGCTAACCTGTCAACACTATCTTACCGGTTAGGGGGCGGATCGGGTGCGCACCGTCGCGTTTCTCGCCTGGTCGCGGCTGCGGCACCGGCCGGCGCGCTGGCTGCTGATCGCGGCCGGCGTCGCCGTCGCCACCGTGCTGCCCGTGCTCTCCGCGAGCAGCGCCCACCTCGTCGCGGCGGCCGCCCCGGCGCACAGCCTCGCCGAGCTGCCGGCGGGCGAGCGCAGCGTCATCGTGACGTACTCGGGCGTGAGCGTGCCCGACGCGGACCTGGCGGCGATCGACGGCGCGGTCCGCACGCGGCTGGCCGACCTGAGCGCCGCCGCGCCCCGCGCCCAGCTCCTCTTCCGCCGCCTCGCCGACCCGAGCGGCGCCCCCTTCGCCCTCGGCGCGGCCGACGACCTCGGCTCCGCCGTGCGCCTGACCGCCGGCCGCGCGCCGGCGACCTGCACCCCCGCGCGGTGCGAGGTGGTGGTCGTGGGCGCGGGCGACCCGGCGCTCGACCCGGCGCTCGGCGTCGTCATCGTGGGCCACGCCGAGCGGGCCGACCCGCTGCTGCTCACCGGCACGTTCGAGCCCGGGCGCGACGTGCCGTTGCTGCTCGCCGACAGGGTGGCCGCCGCGTCGCGGCTGGCGGCGCTGGACAGCTTCCCGCGCGCCTACGGCTGGGTCGCGCCGGTCGACCTCGACCTCGTGACGAGGCTGGGCGTGTCCGGCTACCTGGCGCGCAGTGCCCGGGTCGGCGAGCAGCTGTCCGCCACCCGGGCCGGCATCACCGTCACCGCGCCCGACACCACGCTGCGCGCCGCGGGCGACCGGGCCGGGCGCTCCTCCCGCCGGTTCTCGCTGCTGGGCGGTGCCGCGACCGCGCTGCTGCTCGGCTTCGCCGTGATCGGCGCGATCGGCACGAGGCGCGACCATGCCGCCGTGCGTGCCCTGCTGCGGCGGCGGGGCGCGAGCCGGTCGGCGCTCGCCACCCTCACGGCCGTCGAGTCGGCGGTGCCCGTGCTCGTCGGCACGGTCGCCGGCCTGGCGCTCGGGGC
>NZ_BAAALT010000240.1:0-9119 GCF_039528515.1 Luedemannella flava | reverse complement strand
GGGGCGGGGCGGGTCACCGAACCGGCCGGCGCGAGCAGCGCCGCGGGCAGCACGATCGTGGCGACGGTGCCGCCGTGCGGGGACTCGCGCAGGCGTACCTCGATGCGCTGGCGCTGCGGGAGGCGGGCGGCGACCGCCACGCCCAGCCGGCCCCCCACGGCGACCGCGCCGCCGCTGCCGGCCGCCAGGTCGATGTTGGTGGCGAAGCGGGTCGCCTCCGGCATGCCGAACCCGCTGTCCTCGATCTCCAGCGTGTACCCGTCGGCGAAGGCCCCGCTGACCCGCACGGACGTGGTCGACGGGGAGAACCGCAGGGCGTTCTCCATCAGCTCGGCGAGCAGGTGGGTCACGTCCGGCACGGCGTCGCCGTGCAGCCAGGCCGACTCGACGGGCAGCAGGCGCACCCGGGGGTAGTCGGCGACCTCGCAGAGCGCGGCGCGGACCACGTCGAGCACGGGCACAGTCGGTGGCAGCTCCCGCTCCGGCGGCTCGCCGCAGAGGATGAGCAGGTCCTCGACCTGGCGGCGCAGCCGCGTGGCGAGGTGGTCGAGCTCGAAGAGCTGGGCCAGGTCCTCCGCGTCGAGGCAGTCGCGCTCGCGCAGGTCGAGGACGCGCAGCTGCTCGCCGACGAGCACGTGACCGCGGCGGCCCAGTCCGACCGCGAGCCGGCGCACGTCGCGCAGCGCCGCGGCCTGGGTGAGCGCGGCGCCAGCCGCCGCAGCGTACGCGTGGGCGAATGCGCGCAGCGTGTCGTCCTCGTCGGCGGCGAGCCGGCCGGCCCCGCCCGTGTGGTCCACGGGCTCGCCCCGGCTGACGCGGATGAGCAGGTCCGCCAGGCCGCCCGCGACGTCGCGGGTCAGCTCGGCCCGCCGCCCGCGGATCTCGGCGACCGCCCGGGCCAGCAGCACCGCCAGGGCGGGGGCAGCGATCACCGCGGCCAGGAGCAGACCGTCGCCGACGGCGAGGGCGAGGGCGACGACCGTCGTGTCGGCGCCGTCGAACACGGCGACCAGATGGCGCGCGGCGGCCACGGCCGCGACGGCACCGAACAGGGCGAGACAGGCGAACAGAGCCGCCACGAGGAACCGCAGGCGCTTGCGTGAGGAACCCATGAGTCTGTCTAACACCGCCGCATCGGTGGTAGTCGGACCCGCTGTGCGACGAAATGCCTGGCGGCACAACATCGGCGCGCACACAAGAATCAATCGACCAACTTATATATAGAACTATTGACCAATTGTGATGGGCCTGCGGCAGACCTAGTCTGACCCGTCGAGTGGTCAGTTGGTTACGGGGCGTGTCACTGGGAGTAATGCATGATCGAGACAACCGGGCTGCGCAAGTCGTACCGGGACCGCAAGCGCCGTGAGACCACCACAGTCGACGCCGTCCGGGGCGTCGACCTGTCGGTCGCAGAGGGCGAGATCTTCGGTTTCCTCGGCCCCAACGGAGCGGGCAAGACGACGACCCTGCGGATGCTCGCCACCCTGCTCGCCCCCGACGGCGGCACCGCCACCATCGCTGGCGCCGACCTGCTGCGCGACCCGGGCGAGGTGCGCCGCCGCATCGGCTACGTCGCCCAGGGCGGCGGCACGTGGGACGACGCCACCGCGACCGAGGAGCTGCTGCTCCAGGCCCGCCTCTACGGCGCGTCGAAGACCGACGCCCAGCAGGCCGCCGCGGCCGCCACCGAGGCGTTCGGCCTCGGCGAGTTCGCCGACCGCCCCTGCAAGACGTACTCCGGTGGGCAGCGCCGCCGCCTCGACGTCGCGCTGGGCATCATCCACGCGCCCAAGCTGGTCTTCCTCGACGAGCCGACCACCGGGCTCGACCCGCAGAGCCGGGCGAACATGTGGGACGAGATCCGCCGCCTGCGCGGCGACGGGCTCACCGTCTTCCTCACCACCCACTACCTCGACGAGGCCGACGCCCTCTGCGACCGGGTCGCGATCATCGACCAGGGCCTCATCGTCGCCGAGGGCACGCCCGCCGCGCTCAAGCGCGAGATCTCCGGCGACGCGGTCATCGTCGGGCTGGCCGGCACGGAGGAGACGACCGGCATCGCCGAGAAGGCCGCGGGCCTGCTCGCCGCCCAGCCGTACGTGCTCAGCGCCGACGTGCGTGAGGACGGCGCGTTGCGGCTCTACGTCGACTCGGGGGAGACCGCCATCCCCGCGCTCATGCGCGAGCTCGCCGGCGCCGGCATGGAGCTGGCCACCATCGAGCTGCACCGACCCACCCTCGACGACGTCTTCCTCGCCAAGACCGGCAAGTCGCTGCGCGACTGAGAAAGGCCCTGCCCTCCATGAAGCTCGCCCGGGACACCTGGCTCATCTTCCAGCGCCAGATCACCCTCATGTTGCGTTCCCCGATCTGGATCGCGTTCGCGCTCGCGCAGCCGATCACCTACCTCATCCTGTTCACCCCGTTCCTGCAGAAGGCGCTCATGCCGATCGGCGAGGGCGGCACGGCCGGCGCCTACCGGGTGTACGTGCCCGGCCTGCTCGTCGTCACCTGCCTGTTCGGCGGCCTGTTCACCGGGTTCGGGCTGCTCGCCGAGATCCGTGCCGGCATCGTCGAGCGGTGCCGGGTGACCCCGGTCAGCCGCTCCGCGCTGCTGCTCGGTCGCGCGCTGCGCGACGTCGCCTCGCTGCTCGGCCAGTGCGTCATCATCACCGTGCTGGCGCTCGCGTTCGGCCTGCGGGTGCCGCTGACCAACGTGCTCCTCGCGTACGTGCTGCTCGCGGTCATCGCGCTCATGGCTACCACGCTGTCCTACGACCTCACGCTGTACGTGCGCAACGAGGGCGCGCTCGGCAACATCATCAACACGGTGGGCCAGCCCGTCGCGTTGCTGGCCGGCGTACTGCTGCCGTTGGCTCTGGCCCCGGTGTGGGTGCAGAACATCGCCAAGGCCAACCCCTTCTCCTGGGCCACCGCCGGGGTGCGCGCGCTGTTCGACGGCCGCCTCGGCGACCCCGCCGTGTGGCAGGGCAGCCTCATCGTCACGGTGCTCGCCATCGCGACGGTGCTGCTGTCGGCCCGCCTGTTCGAGCGGGCGGTCCGATGAGCGCGAACATCCGGGCCGCCCTCATCAACGACGCCGACCTCGGCGCGGGCAACGTCCTGTGGAAGCTGATCGAGCACGGCGCCGACCCGGACGGCCCGGGCATCACGTTCGACGTGGCCGTCGACGGGCACCCGGCCTGGGCCGGCCTGACCCTAGGCCAGCTGCACGAGCGGGTCGCCGCCCGCGCGGCCTGGCTGCGCCAGCAGGGTGTGGTGGCGCGCGACCCGGTGGCGGTCTACGTGACGACCGCCGCCGACACGTTCCTCAGCTTCTGGGCACTGACCTGGCTCGGGGCGATCCCCGCGCTGATGAACCCGAACATCGCCCCCGACGTGGCCGCCGAGTACATCCGGAAGCTGCGCGGGGCCGGCGTACTCGCGGATGTCCGGCACCGGGAGCTGCTCGCGGACCGCGACCTCGGCCCGTTGTCGCTGTTCGGCGGCGTCGCCGCCGAACTCGGCGTCGCGGACGCCGCTGACGCCCCGCCGCCCTACCGCCACCACCTCGACGACCCGATCGCGATCACCCACTCGTCGGGGACCACCCGGATGCCGACGGCCGTGGTGCACTCGCACGGCAGCCTGTTCGCCGCGACCCGGCGCATCCGGCTGTCCGCGCCCCGGGCGCGCGGCACGGAGCGGATCCTGTCCGCCCTGCCCGCACCGCACGCGGCCGGCATCATGACCGTCAACCACGCCCTGTGCAACCGGTCCGACCTGCTCTTCCTGTCCCGGCAGGACGACGCGGCCGCGGTCCTCGAGGCGGTCACCCGGTGGCGGCCGTCGGGGGTGTTCGGCTTCGCGGTCACGTGGGCCGAGCTGGCCCGCTACGACCTTTCCGAGTACGACATGTCGTCGGTGTCGCTGTGGTTCAACACGGGCGACTGCGCGCACGAGGCGCACATCCGTCGCCTCGTGGCGGTCGGCGGCCGGGAGGTGGTCACGCGCGACGGTGTCTCGCGGGTGGCCGGGTCGACGTTCGTCGACGGCATCGGGTCCACCGAGATGGGGCACTCGGCGTTCTACATCGCCCACCGGGTCGACACGAACCGGTACGGCCGGTGCGTCGGGAAGGCCCACGTCTTCGCCGACGTGGCCGTCCTCGACCTCGCCACCGGCGAGGAGCTGCCCGTCGGGACGGTCGGTCACCTGGGCCTCAAGTCGCCCACACTCGCACCCGGGTACTGGAACGACTCGGTCAACACGTACCGCAACCGGCTGCGTGGGTACTACCTCACCGGCGACCTCATGTACCGCGACGAGGAGGGTTACTACTACCACGTCGACCGGGCCGTCGACGCCGTCGACCTGGGCGACGGGGAGTGGCTCTACACCGCCATGTCCGAGGAGCGCATCCTGCGCACCTGCCCCGACATCCGCGACTGCACCCTGGTGGCGGTCCGTGTCGACGGGCGGGTGGTGACGGACGTTCTCGTGCAGCTCGACGCGAAGGCCGACCCGTCAGTGGACCGCACCGACGAGGTGCGCGCCGCGCTGACCGGCCCGGTGGCCGCCACGGTGCGCAACGTCCTGGTGGTGCCCGACTCGGACCTGGTCCTCGGCCCGACGGGCAAGGTCCGCAAGTTCCTCATGCGCCAACGCCACCTGGCGTCGATGGGCGCCGCCTGATCCGTGCGGCCTTATGGCGCCATAGTGCGGGAATCCGGTCCTCCATTCCCGCACTATGGCGCCATCGCCCCGAAAGTGGGTGGCGGGTCCTGGTCGTGACTGTTTGACTGCCGTGTGTGATCAGCGATATGTCGCTCCGCAGGTGCCTTGCGGACTCATGGGGGCTGCAGGACGCGGTGATCGAGGTCCACAACGGTGGGATGAACTCCGCAACGTGGCTTGTCAGCGACGGTGTTGGACGGTGGGTCGCCAAGGCGGTCGTGCCCGCGTCGCGGCGTGACTTCGCCGCGGGCCTTGCGGTCACTGCCGCGCTTGAGGGCTCCGGCATCCCGGCGGGAGCCCCGGTCGTTGCCCGCGATGGCGAACACGTCGTCGCTGTCGACGGGGTGCCTGTGGCGTTGCTGACCTGGGTCCCCGGCGAGGAGCTCACGGGCGGGGACGCGGCCGAACAGCGGCTGATCGGTAGGACCCTTGCCCGGACGCACCGCGCGCTGCGCGACGTGTCGGTTCCCGACATGGAACGGTTCCACTGGGTCGACCCGCAGGGCGAACACCTGAGCATCCGCCCATGGATCCGCGGGGCCGTCGCGTCGGCTGTCGCGGCATACGACGAACTCGATCCGCCAACGCTGTCGTGGGGCCTCCTGCACACCGACCCCGCTCCCGAGGCGTTCCGGCTCGACCGGGCTTCTAATGTGTGCGGCCTGATCGACTGGAGCGTCGCCATGGTCGGTCCGTTGCTGTACGACCTGGCGTCGGCGGTGATGTACGTCGGCGGCACGGACCGGGCCGGCTCCCTGATCGACGCGTATGTGGACCAAGGGGTAGTTCGGTGCGCCGAGGTGGAGCGCGGGTTGTCGGTCATGCTGCGGTTCCGGTGGGCGGTACAGGCCGACTATTTCGCCCGCCGCATCGCGACGCAGGACCTGACCGGCATCGGCAGCGCCGCCGAGAACGAAGAGGGCCTGGCACATGCCCACGCCTTACTCAGTGCTGTCGAGTGAGCTGCTGGGGTTCGGGCCGGAGGCCCGGGTCCTGATCATCAACTGCGACGACTTCGGCATGTACGGCGCGGTCAACGCCGCCGTCGTGGAGTCGATCGAACGCGGGATCGCCAGTTCGTGCAGCCTGATGGTGCCGTGTCCGGGCGCCGCGGAGGCCATGCGGCTGCTGGGCCGGCGGCAGGAGATCCCGTTCGGGATCCACCTGACCCTGGTACGCGACACGGTAAACGACCGGTGGCGGCCGTTGACCACGCGGGAACGGGTGCCCTCGCTGCTGGACGGGACCGGTGAGTTGTTCACCAGCGACCGGATCTCCGAACTGCTCGCCAACGCTCAGGTGGACGAGGTCGCGTGTGAGTTGCGGGCGCAGGTCACCGCCGTGCTGGACGCCGGACTCGCCCCGACCCATCTGGACTGGCACTGCCTGGCCGACGGCGGCCGGGAGGACATCTTCGACGCGACCGTGGCCCTGGCGCACGAGTACGGCCTGGCGGTGCGCGTGTGGCTCGATCCGGCCCGCCGCCGGATGCGTCAGCGGGGACTGCCGGTGGTCGACAACCCGTTCGTGGACAGCTTCCGCCTGGACATCGACACCAAAGCGGCCACCTACGCCCGGCTGCTCCGCGACCTGCCCGTGGGCCTCAGCGAGTGGGCGGTGCATCCCGGGCAGGCGCAGGCACACGTACCTGGATGGCAGGTCCGCCGTACGGACTACGAGTTTCTCACCTCGCCTCAGGCACGCGACCTTCTTGACCGGGAAGGAATCGTGGTGACCGACTACCGGGCGCTGCAGCGAGCGTGGGCCGGCGACGTTGACCTTGGCTCGGATTGGTACACATAGGTACCGATCCGAGCCAAGGTCAGGTTCCGGCGTTACGGGCTGGTGCAGGTCAGGGTCGGGGTGGTGGCCGTGCCTGACGCGAGGAAGTCGAACATGGTGGAGGCCGAGGCCGCCAGCGCGCCGATGTAGGTCTCGTTGGTCACCGTCGCGGCGGTGCCGCTCGTGGTGAGGCGGCCGTTCCAGACCCGGCTGATCGTCTGGCCGCTACCGAGCGTCCACTTCACCGTCCAGCCGTTGATGGCCGAGCTGCCGGCCTTCACGGTCACCTCACCCGGACCAGGAGTTGGTGGTCGCGTAGGTAGCGGTGCACGCGCCGCTGCCGGTCGACGGCGTCGTGGTGGCCCGGGTGGTGACCGCTGCGCTGGTGACGGGCGCGGTGGTGACCGCGGCGCTGGTGACGGGCGCGCTGGTGACGGGCCGCGTCGTGGGTGCGGCCGTGGTCGACAGGGCCGGGCTGCCCTGGGCGGCGTAGTCGAGGTACTCCTCGATGTTGCGGTAGCCGTCGCCGTCCGCGTCGCCGTTGTGGTCGGCCGCGTTGGGGTTGAAGCCGTTGGCGGACTCCCAGGCGTTGGGCATGCCGTCGCGGTCGGTGTCCCAGCCGCTCGGGGCGCTCACCTGCGAGGCGTTCCAGAGGTTGTTCCACTCGGTGGAGTCCGCCTCGTTGATGAACGTGCCGCTGGTCGACGCCGAGACCGAAGAGGAACTCCAGTTGGCCGCCGACTTCCGTACCTTTGTTGGGGCCTGACCGCTGAGCCCGCCGAGACCGAATGGTCGGATATATAGAGTATCAACGATGGTCCTGACCTTCGGAGCCGAGGCGGTCAGTAGCACTGAAGCGTGAAGGCAGCGCGGTCGAAACGGCGGGCGGCGAGGTCCTGCCGGCGGATCAGCCAGTAGATGAGGCCGCAGTCGCCCCAGTGCATGCGTGCCCTGCCGTCGCTGTCGAACTGGGCGAGCAGCACCCAGTCGTCCGGCTCCCCGGCGTCCAGTCCGTACTCCAGGGGAAAGTGGAGGGGGTAGGCGTAACCACCCACCTGATGCAGGGTGGCGCGGACGCCGCCGGTCGGCTCGAAGGACAGGTCGCGCACCGGATGGTCGATGCCGTGGCTGAAGCTGTCGCCGAAGGTCTGGTGGAGCACCGGATGGTCGTCGGGCGGGGCCGAGTCGACGGCGTGCGCGGCCAGGGGTATGCGCCGATACGGTGTAATTCCGTCGGGCGCGCACCGTGGCGACACTGGCCGGTCGGACGCGATGTGCATGGCCTGGGCGCCACAACCCGTGGTCGGGATGGAGAGCGCGTCACCGACCTGGCCATCGAAGCAGAAGAACAGCAGGTGGCCATCCGCCGGCAGGTCCAGGCCCGTCATGGCGCGGGGCAGCGCGGCGCAGTCGAGACCGGCGATGTAGGCCAGCGGTCCCTGCCCGTCCCAGATCGGCCAGGTTACGTCGGCGGGCAGATCCGGCTGGCCGCCCAGGTGCCCGACGATCCGCTGGGGCGGATGCGCGTGCGTGAGGCGGGCGGCTGGCCGCAGCAGGCCAAGCCACGCGTCGACCATGTCCGCCGGCAGCTGGGCGCGGGCGGCGGCGAGGTCGAGTTCCGGCGACATGGCCGCATCTTGCCATGATCGTGGGCCGGTCCGCCTACATGCACGCGACCACGGGATTTGCGATCGGCCACCGTTCGACGTCGCTGTCGACGCGCAGGTACGCGCCGTCCGGGTCGGACGGTGCCAGCCAGAGTTCGAGATCCCCGTTGCGGTATCCGGTGTCCTTCCCGTCCGGTGGCATGCTGACGTGAAGTTTGAGCCCGGGCTGGAAGCGGTCGGTGATGACACCGCCGGGATCGCGGATGAACTGCCGCATCGTCGCGGACGTCTTGGCGACGGTGCCGAGCGGCCAGCCGAGGTGCATCATCACGGCGCTCTCCCAGCCGCAGTGGTCGGACCCGGCGATGCTGTTCAGCTCGTTGTTGTCCACCGACTTGCCCTTCTTGGTCCAGGTCGGCCCCGGAAACTCCTTGGGCGGGGAGAAGAAGGACGCGACGGTCCGGCTTGATGGCGTGCCGGCGGCGCTCGTGGCCGGAGCCGACAGGCCGGTGGCGGGCGTTTGTGCGCCGGTGTCCGTGGGCGTGGCGGTGCACGCGCTGAGCAGCAGCACGCTGACGAGGGCGAGGACCTTGCGAGTCATGCCCGTCTGACGCGACGACGGTCGCGCGCGTTCCCGACGTCAGACGAAGAGGGCCCGGTTGTCCTTCGACCATTGGACCTCCGCGGCCACCTTGTCGAGGCATCCCTCGGCGACCCAGGTGCGCTGCGGCTCCAACCCCTGGGCGGCCAGCGCGGCGACCCGTTCGCCGGTGACCTCCTGCCGGCGGATCACCGCGTCCACCAGCCCGTCGACCGTGTCCAGGCCGTACGCGTCGGCGAACACCGCGATCCGGCGGGCCCGGTCGGGCGGGGCGGTGAAGCCCTGCCAGCGCATGGCCTGCGCGTCGTCGCGGAACGGCGCGACGTACTCCAGGGCGTAGGCCACGTCCTCTAGATGATTGAGTCCGAAGTCTGGGCTGTACGGGGCCT
>NZ_BAAALT010000239.1:0-13025 GCF_039528515.1 Luedemannella flava | reverse complement strand
CCCGGCCATGACCGTCGTGGTGCCCGGCGCGGCCGCCGTGCCGTAGCGGCGCGGGGCCCGCCACGCGAGCTGCGCGAGGACCTCCTCGACCTCCGGGCCGGTGCCCGGCGGCAGGGCCGCCAGCACGCTCAGGACCCCGCGGCGCACGCCGGGCGCGCCCAGCCGGGTGATGTCCGGCGCCAGCGGCCCGATCACGCGGTCCTTGTCGTCGCGCTGCCCCACCAGGTGCGGGGCGCGGGTCATCGCGAGCCAGGTGCGGCCCAGCACCGCCCAGCGCTGCGGCAGCGGGCTCGTGCGCCACAGGTCGTACGCCGGGGTGGGCAGCCAGCGCTGCTCGTCCGTACGGGTCGGCTCGCTCGGCGCGAGCAGGCCCGCCGCGTACGCGATCTCCAGCAGCATGGCGGTGTCCGCCTCGTTCGTGCCCGCCTGCTTGGCTGTCCGGCGCAGGTCCCGGATGCCCAGCCCGCCCGCCTTGAGGACCGGCGCCGGCGTGTCGGCCAGGTCGGCGAGCAGCGTGTCGAGGTGGCGGACGGCCTCCAGCGCCTGCCCCGCCCCCGCGTTGTCGACCGCCCGGACCGGCCGGGCCTGCACGGCGACCTCCGGCGGCCGCGGGTGCAGCGTGCCGAGCGGGCCGGCGTCGCGCCGGAGCAGCAGGCCGATCTCGCGGGGCAGCTCGACCGTGTCGTCGCTGACCGCGACGAGCAGGCGCTTGCCGACCAGCCACCGCACGGGGCTGTCCCCGTCGCCGGTGCCGGCCGCGCGCAGGGCGCCGCCACGGACCGTGCCGATCGGCGGGCCGGCGGCAAGCCGGTCGAGGACCGCGCGCGCCTCCGGCGACGCGGACAGCAGCGTGCGACGCAGCTTGGCCGCGTCGTTCACCAGCGAGGCGACCGCCTCGTCGAGCTCGGCGGCGGGCCGCCCCAGCCCGGCCGGGTACGCCGAGGTGACCTCGTCGATCGCGGCGACCAGGTAGAGCTGGGTCTCGTCGCCGTACACGAGGAAGCGCTCGCGCAGCGCACGGATCGCGCGCAGCGCGTCCGCGCTGTCCACCTCCGGGCCGACGGCGAGCGCGAGCAGCGCCTCCACCGACGCCGCGTCCCCATCGGCGCGCACCAGGCGCAACCCGTCGAGGATCTCCAGGGCGAACTGGTCGAGCCCGTCGAGGGCGCGCGCCACCGACACGCGGCTCTGCGACCGTGCGGCGAGCGCGGACAGGTCGCCCGGCAGGGGAACCATCAGGTCGGGCCGGAGGTTCAGCAGGGCCGCGAGGGCCGCGTCGGGCGACGCGCGGAGCTGGTCGGCGAGCTTGCTGGTCATCGTCTATCAACGCTAGCGGCAACGGGTCCGTTCTTGGGGTCGGGTGGGCGGCCGTCGATGCTGACCGCGCGCCCGATGCTGTGGAACACTGTGCCCAACATCACCGCGCGCGGAGGAGAAGGCTGGCATGGCCGAACGTCGATCCGATGGGGACCAGCAGGGCAGGCGGCGCAGTCGCGCCAAGGTCGTGAAGCCCGGACGCCTGCCGGTCAGCGAGTTCGCGTTCGACCGCGCGGGTGCCGCCTCGCCGTTCGGTGACGACATCACGTTCCCGCTGGAGACGTCCGAGCTGACCTATCGGCACCCGACAGTGGACTAACCGCGCCCGTACTCTCGGGGCATGCCCCTCGTCGTTGGTTTTGATCTTGATCTCACCCTGGTGGACAGCCGGCCGGGGATCGCCGCCGTCTACCGGGCCCTCAGCGCCGAGACGAGCGTCTTCATCGACGCCGACGCGGCCGTGACCCGGCTCGGGCCGCCGCTCGACGAGGAGCTGGCGCGCTGGTTCCCGGAGGCGCACGTGGCGCCGATGGCCGACCGGTTCCGCGCCCTCTACCCCTCGCATGCCGTGGCCGCGTCGCCCGCGCTGCCGGGCGTGCGGGAGTCGATCTCCGCGGTGCGCGCGAGGTCCGGGCGGGTCATCGTGATCACCGGGAAGTACGCGCCGAACGCGCGCCTGCACCTCAACCACCTCGACCTCGTCGTCGACGAGGTGGTCGGCTGGGCCTGGGCGGAGACCAAGACGACCGCCCTGCTGGAACACGGGGTCGGCGTCTACGTCGGCGACCACCCGGCCGACATGCGGGCCGCGGTGGCGGGCGGGGCGGCGGCCGTGGGCGTCACCACGGGCGACTGGGGCCCGGACGACCTCACGTCGGCGGGCGCCGACATCGTCCTGGCCGATCTTCGCGACTTCCCGGCCTGGTTGAACGACTACGCGGCGTCCCTTCGTGGGCGACATGCCGGATCTCGGTTGGGAACGTCCGCGGAGGGTCGTTAGCCTTGACTGGTTCATAGTCCGCTGGGGTGAGGTTGGGGTCTACGGTGCCGACTGGTCGAGTCAAGTGGTACGACACGGACAAAGGATTCGGTTTCCTCACTAGCGACGACGGTGGGGACGTCTTCGTGCACAAGGCCGCCCTGCCCGCCGGTGTCGACGCGCTCAGCCCCGGCCAGCGGGTCGAGTTCGGCGTCGTGGAGAGCCGCAAGGGCAACCAGGCGCTGCAGGTCAAGCTCCTCGATGCGCCCACCACCGTCGCCGAGGCGCGCCGCCGCCCGGCCGAGGAACTGCACGGCCTCATCGAGGACATGATCAAGGTCCTGGAGGCGAAGGTCATGCCCGACCTCCGCCGTAACCGTTTCCCGGACAAGAAGACGTCCCAGATGGTCGCCCAAGTGGTCCACGCGGTCGCCCGCGAACTGGAGATCTGACCCTCCGCCGTGCGGCGGCGCAGGTGCTCGGCTGCCGTGGCGGTTGCGCGCGTTTGCCGGGAGTTCACGTTCGCACCTCGCTACATGCGCACAGTTAGCGGGGTTTCCGGGTTCCTGACTCGCCACATGGGCACAGTTGGCGGCCTCTAGCGGTGCCTGGCTCGCCAGATGTGAACATGTGGCGGAGTGACTGTCGGTAGGCCCGCCAGATGTGCGCATCTGGCGAGCCGCAGGCCGCTCGCCTCGCCAATAGCTCACAGTTGGCGGGCCGCGCGCATGATTACTCCGCCAACTGTGCGCATCTGGTCCACGGGGCCCGTGTCAACCTCGCCAGATGTGCGCATCTGGCGGGAGGTTGGCACGGGAGTCCGGCGTTCGTGGTTGGCAATAGCGCATAAGAAGGGCGTTTCGGGTATCTCGATCGCTTGGATCATCCGGCGCTGACGGGAAGATCGCGATCTGCGGCGCAAAGCGCAGTTCGATCATGGTTCTCGGCTCCGAAATCGCTGATCGGCGCGCAGCTCGGGTCGTTCTCGCGTCCCAGAGCCGGGCTAGCGACTACCTCACGATCGGAGTTTCCGGTACAGAAATCCTGATCTTGGGGTCGTCGCGCAGCGCGTTAGCGCGGTTTGCTCGGAGTGCTGGTCAGGGGAGGCGGGTCAGCCGTGGCGTGGGTGGGGTCAGGCCCTCGTTGGCGGCGCGGGTGAGCAGGGCGTTCACCGCGGCGTAGCCCTCGTCGCCCAGGTTCGTGGTGAAGTCGTTGACGTAGAGCTTGATGTGGGCCGCCGCCACGTCCGGGTTCATCTCCTGCGCGTGCGCCATGACGTACTCGCGGGTGTTTCCGGGTGCGTCCCACGCCTGCCGCACCGACTCGCGGACCCAGGCTGTCGCGGCGGCCGGGTCGACGGCGCCGCGCCGGGCGAGGATCGCGCCGAGCGGGATGGGCAGGCCCGTGTCGCCCTCCCACCATTCGCCGAGGTCGGCGAGGGCGGTCAGGCCGTACGTCGGGTAGGTGAAGCGGGCCTCGTGGATGACCAGGCCGGCGTCCCAGGTGCCCGCCGCCACCCCCGGCATGATCTTGTCGAACGGGACGACCTCGATGGCGGCCGGCGGCCTGGCGGCCGACCACAGGCGCATGAGCAGGTAGGCCGTGGTGCGCTCGCCGGGCACCGCGACGGTCAGACCCGACAAATCTGAAATATCCGATCCATCACGCACCAGCACCAGCGGCCCGCAACCCCGGCCGAGCGCGCCCCCGCACGGCAGCAGCTCGTACTGGTCGAGCAGCCACGGCAGCGCGGCGTAGCTCACCTTCACCAGGTCGAAGCGTCCGTCCAGCGCCGCGGTGTTGGTGACGTCCACGTCCGCGTACGTGACGTCGAACGGCGGAGCGCCGGGGACCTGGCCGTGCACGAGCGCGTGGAAGACGAAGGTGTCGTTCGGGCAGGGCGAGAAGGCGATGCGCAGGTCGGTCACCCTGTCACGGTAGCCAGTTTCTCCGCCGCGGCCGTCAACGCCGCCAGCGCGGCGGGAATTCGCCACGCGGCCCGGTCGCGCGGGCCGACCGGATTGGAGATCGTCCGCAGCTCCACGAACGACGCCCGGGCCTGGGCGGCGGCCGTCGCGACGCCGTACCCCTCCATCGCCTCGGCGAGGGCGTCCGGGTGGCGGCGGTTGAGCACCTCCATGGCCGCCGTGGTCCCCGTGACCGTGGACAGCGTCAGCACGTCGCCCGTCCGGGCGGCGGGGAGCGTCGCGCGCAGGGCGTTGAGCAGATCCTCGTCGGCGGTCACCGTGGACGAGCCGAAGCCCAGCTCGTCGAGCGTGAGGAACCCGTCCGGGGAGTCGGCGCCCAGGTCGGCGGCCACGCTGCGGGACCCGATCACCATGCCGCCGACGTCGACCCGGTCGGCGAAGCCACCCGCGATCCCCGCGTTGATGACGGCGTCGAACGGCTCGCCGGCCATCTCCGCGATCGTCAGGAACCGGGCACTCGCCGCCGCCGCTGCGGCCACACCCACGCCGGCCGCGGCCACGACCACCCGGTCGCCGGCCGCGAGCGAGTCCTCGAACGGCACGTGGTCGGGCAGTGAGAGGCCGCGCAGGATCGCCTGCCGCTCGACCTCCACCGCCGTGACGATGAGGACCCGGTCCCGGCCGAGCAGCCGTCCGAGCTTCTTCACGTGCCGCTCCGCGGGTCCGCGACGCCGCTGTCCCGCGACGACGGTCGATAGATCGTAAAGCCCGGCGGAGGTTCCTCCGCGCCGGGGCCGGCCTTCGCGACGGACACGGGTGTGGCCTGCGGCGATGGGGTTTCCGGCGGGGGTGCCGGACGGGTTTCCGGCGGGGTCTCCGCCGGGATCGGCGCGCCGTCGGCGCGGCCGGTGAGCTTGTCGCCGCGCAGCCGCCAGCCCGCCACGAACGCCCGCGCCGTCGCCAGGATGATGCCGCCGGCGGCGAGGCCGAGGCCCCAGCGCACCCCGAACGGCACCAGGCCGATCGCGGCGCCGGCCACCCAGGCCAGCATCAGCAGCGTCTCGGCGTGCGCGAACGCGCTGGCGCGCACGGGTTCGGGCACGCGCTCCTGGATCGTGGCGTCGACGGCGAGCTTCGCCAGGCCGCTCGCGACCGCCGTGGCGAGGCAGAGCAGCACGAGCGCGCCGATGCTGGCCCGCAGCGTCGCGTACACGGCGAGGGTCGACACCACGATCAGGCCGGTGGACTGCACGCGGGTGGGCCGACGGATGCGCAGCCCCGCCCCGACGGCCGTGGCGAGGAACGTGCCGAACCCCAGCGACGCGCCGACCAGCGCCAGCGCGGCCGCCGCGCCGAGGGTGGCGCCGAACACGCTCAGCGTCAGCCCGCCACTGGACCGCACCGCGAACGCGGAGAACAGCAGCAGGAAGCCGTACAGGGCGCGCAGCGTGGCGCTGCCCGCGATCGTGGACACCAGCAGCCGGCCCGAGAGCACCTTGCCGCCGTGCCCGTTGCCGTGCCGCCACGGCAGCTGGAAGATCTTCGGCAGCACCTCGGGCGGGTCGGAGTCGGCGCGCGGCGGCAGGTTCATGGCGATGAGCATGCCGATCGCGAACACCAGCGTCGCCAGCCGCAGCGGCCAGGGGTTGCCGAGCCAGTAGAGCAGGCCGCCGACCAGGCCGGCCGCGGCGCCGGCGGCGGTGCCGAACACCGAGGCGCGCGCCCCTGCCTGCGACAGCCCCATGCCGGGCGGCAGCAGTCGGGGCACGGCGGCGCTGCGCGCCACGCCGTACGCCCGGGACAGGACCAGAACCCCGAAGGCCGCGGGGTAGAGCCAGAGTCCGACGAGGTTCTCCGAGATGACCCAGGCGAGTACGCCGCGACCGAGCATCGTCGTCGCCAGGGCGTACCGCCGGCCGTGGCGGAAACGGTCCAACAGCGGCCCGACCAGCGGCGCCAGCAGTGCGAACGGGACCATCGTGACCAGCAGGTAGAGCGCCACCCGGCCCCGGGCCGCGTCCACCGGCACGCCGAAGAAGATCGTGCTCGCCAGCCCGATCATGATCAGGGTGTCGCCCGCGCACGACGCCGCGTGCAGGTCGAGCAGGCGCATCATGCCGATGTTGCCCTCGCCGCCGAGGTTACGGGCGGTGCGGACGTTGCGGGCGACCCAGCGCCCCGTGCGCGCCCCGCCGGTGGCCGTGACGCGCACCCCGCGCGCGGCGGCGCGGGTGCCGCGGGCGGTCGCGCCGACCGCACGGCCAACGGATCGCAACAGCGGCATGTCCCCATCCTTACCCATGGGGGCCGGGAGTGCGCTATCCGACCCGGACGCCGCGCGCCCGACGCGCGCCGCGTCGCGCCGAGCGGGGCCTCGTATTGGGTAGCAGAGCGCTCTGCCACCCAATACGAGTCGGACGGGGCGCGCGGTGGCGCGTACTCTCCGTGGTGACCCGAGGCGCGGACCCGGCGGCGTGGCGACTACATTGGGCACCGTGACGACGACCAGCGCGGACCAGCAGCCGACCCGCGCCAAAGCTGAGCCCCGCGCCAAGCTCGACTCGGCCTGCGCGGCCGCGGTCGACCTGGCGAGGTCGGCCGTTGACGCCGACGCTATCGGCGAGCACCTCGAAGCGGTCGCTGAGGGTGAGCGGGTCGTCACGCACTACTTCGCGTGCACGCTCGGTGGTTACAAGGGGTGGCGCTGGGCGGTCACGGTCGCCCGGGTCGCCCGCAGCAAGCAGGTCACGATCTGCGAGTCGGTGCTGCTCCCCGGCTCCGGCGCCCTGCTCGCCCCCGTGTGGGTGCCGTGGACGGAGCGGCTCCAGCCCGGCGACCTGGGCGTCGGCGACCTGCTGCCGACGACCGAGGATGACGACCGCCTCGCCCCTGGGTACGTGCTGTCCGACGACCCGGCCGTCGAGGACGTGAGCTGGGATCTCGGGTTGGGACGGCCGCGCGTGATGTCCCGGCTGGGTCGCGAGGACGCCGCCCAGCGGTGGTACGACGGCGATCACGGCCCGCAGGCCCCCATCTCGACGGCCGCCCCGCGCGATGCCCGCTGCGGCACGTGCGGCTTCTACCTGCCGCTGGCCGGCTCGATGCGGTCGGTGTTCGGGGCGTGCGGCAACCTGTTCGCCCCCGACGACGGCCGCGTGGTGAGCGCCGACCACGGCTGCGGCGCCCACTCCGAGGTTCTGCTGGAGTCGGCGGCCCCGGTCGAGGAGCTCCCCACGGTCTTCGACGACAGCGAGGTCGAATCGGTAGCGGTAAGCCGCGCCGCAGGCTCGGTAGACCAGCAATCCCCCCCGGAACCATACGGCCACGGCTGACAGCCGGCGTTTGGGACCCGTCAGGCGGGGAATTTCGCGCGTAGTAACGCACGCAAGGGCCCAAACGCCGGGAAACCTACGCCGCGTCGCGTCGACGGCGGCGGTTGGCGTCGTGGCGGAACATGACCGCCAGGCCGGGGAAGCCCCAGAGGAAGCCCGCCAGGGCGATCCAGAGCCAGTCCTCGTGGCCGTTGGCCTTCAGGGTGTCGCGGAAGAGGAAGAGGACCACGAAGGCGATCGCGAACGCGATGATCCCGGCCACGGCGAACGGGACCATCGGGGGGTCGAGGGGTTTGACCTCGGGTCGCTCGCCTTCTGCCACGGGCGACAGGGTACAGCGCCGGGATCAGTGATGGTGGTGCTGGTGTATCACGGCGTGGCCGAGCCCTCGCCCGATCAGCCACCGGTTCACCGGAAGGGTGACCACGAACGCCACGGCGAGTGAGAACGCCAGGCTCGCCCAGAACAGCCCGCTGGCCGGGCCGGCCGCCATCGCGCCGGGGACGACGAGCATGACGGCATTGTCGACGATCTCCATGACGGCGATGGAGACCGTGTCGGCGGCCAGGGCGACCTTGATCGCCGCGCCCAGCGTCAACCCGCCGCGGAGCACCCCGCGCAGCGTGAGGGCGTACCCGAAGACGAAGGCCAGGGCCACGGACAGGGCGACCGTGGCAGCGTCGGGCCAGCCGGCGGCCGTACCGATGATCATGCCGAGCACCTCGCCGATGGCGCAGCCGGTGAGGCAGTGGCGGGTCGCGGCGGCGGCGACCCGCCATGAGGTGTGGGTGCTCATACCCCCCGAGGGTATATCGGAAGCCCGGTGGCCGCCATCACAGGAAAAATCGAATGTCGTTAGCCATGCTTATTAGTTAAGCTAACGATTGTGATGGCTCCCTCTTCCCGGCGCACTCCGGCCACCCAGTTGGCCATGGAGGTGCGCGACGCGATCACCCGGCTCAACCGCCGGCTGCGTCGCACCCGGCCGCTCGGCGAGACGACGGTCGCGCAGCTCTCGGCGCTGCTCAGCCTCGACGCGGCCGGCGCCATGACCCCGCGCGAGCTGGCCGAGACCGAGCGCGTCCAGCCACCGACCATGACCCGCATCGTGGCCAAGCTGGAGGAGCGGGGCTTCGTGCAGCGCACCCCGCACCCCACCGACGGGCGGCAGGTCGTGCTCGCCCCGTCCCAGGCCGGCCGGGACATGCTCGCCGAGTACCGGCGGGCCCGCGACGAGTGGCTCGCCAGGCAGCTCGCCGCCCTCTCCCCCGAGGAGCGCGACACGGTGCAGCGGGCCGCCGAGATCTTCAACCGACTCGCCAAGGACTGACCTCAAGGAGGCGCAACCACCCCGTGCAGGCACGGCTCAACTCCACGTTCCTATCCCTCAAGGTCCGCAACTACCGGCTCTTCTTCACCGGTCAGCTGGTCTCGCTCATCGGCTGGTGGATGCAGGCGATCGGCCAGGACTGGCTGGTCCTCGACCACACCGACAACTCCGCCGCCGCGCTCGGCGCGGTCACCGCGCTGCAGTTCGCCCCCGTGCTGCTGTTCACCCTCTACGGCGGCAAGCTCGCCGACCGGTACGACAAGCGGGTCCTGCTGCTCATCGCGAACGCCATCTGGACCGTTCTCGCGATCGGCATGGGCGTGCTCGTCCTCAGCGGCGGGGTCACCCTCGGCGCGATCTACGTGTTCGCGTTCCTGTTGGGGCTGGTGAACGCCGTTGAGACGCCCGTACGCCAGGCGTTCGTCTCCGAGCTCGTCGGCCCGAAGCTGCTGCCGAACGCGATCTCGCTCAACGCCACCGCGTTCAACACCGCCCGCATCGTCGGCCCGGCCGTGGCCGGTGTCGCCGTCGCCGCGTTCGACGTCGGCCCGGTCTTCCTGATCAACGGGATCAGCTACGTCGCCGCGCTGGCCGGCCTGTGGTTCATGCGCCCGGCCGACCTCTTCCGCGACGGCCTGAAGGTCGCCAAGGACGGCCCGGCACCGCGCATCGTCGACGGCCTGCGCTATGTCTGGCGTCGCCCCGACCTGGCCCTGCCCATCGCGCTCGTGCTGGTCATCGGCCTGCTCGGGTTCAACTTCCAGCTCACCCTGGCCCTGATCGCCAAGACGGTCTTCGAGACCGGGGCCGCCCAGTTCGGGCTGCTGACCACCGCCCTCGCGGTCGGCGCGCTCGGCGGGGCGCTGGCCAGCACCCAGCGGCGCGCCCGACCCACCTCCGCCACGGTGCTCGGCTCGGCCGCCATCTTCGGTGCGCTGGAGACGGCGGTCGGGTTCGCGCCCACGTTCGCCAGCATGGTCGTGCTGCTGCTGCCGACCGGGTTCTTCATGGTCTACTTCGCGCAGGCCGCCAACCAGCGCGTCCAGCTCGGCACCGACGCCGCGCTGCGCGGGCGGGTCATGGCCCTGTACGTCATGGTGTTCCTCGGCACAACGCCGCTCGGCGCACTGCTCGTGGGCTGGCTGTCGAGCACGTTCGGGCCGCGTCCCAGCGTGTGGGTCGGGGGCCTGGCGTCCCTGGTGGCGGCGGGCGTCGCGTTCGCGTACCGCTGCTGGCGGCGCGATCTGCGGGTCCACGTGCACCTGCACCCCGTGCGGATGCACGTCGGCGAGGCCCGCACGATGTGTGTTCCCGCGGCTCGCCCCGCAGTGCGCTAGTTGATCTGTCAGCCCGGCGTGGCACGCTAACAGGCATGGACAACGATCGACTGCGGGAATGCCTCGAGGAGGACTACACCCGCCTGCGCAAGGTCGCGGCGGGCGCGGACCTCAGCGCCCCCGTGCCCAGCTGCCCCGACTGGACCGTCGCCGAGCTCGTCGACCACGTCGCGATGGTCTATCTGCACAAGGTGGCCTGTATGAAGTACGGCCGCCCGCAGGAGTGGCCGCCGGAGACGGGCGGCGAGGAGCCCTTGCCGCTGCTCGAGCGCGCGTACACCGAGCTCACCGCCGAGTTCGCCGCCCGCCCGCCGACCACGTCCGCCTACACGTGGTACGAGCCGGACCAGACCGTCGGCTTCTGGGTCCGCCGGATGGCGCAGGAGACGGTCATCCACCGCGTCGACGCCGAGCTGGGTGCCGGCGTCCCCATCGCGCCGATCCCGACCGACCTGGCCCTCGACGGCATCGACGAGTTCCTGGTCGCCTTCGTGTCCTACGGCTCGCGCGCCTGGGCCGAGGAGTTCGCCGAGGCGCTGGCGGCCGCAGCCGGCGCGACAGTGCACGTCAGCGCGGGCGATCGGGCCTGGTCGGTGGAGATCTCCGCGGACGGCGTCACGGTCACCCCCGATGGGAGTACGCCGTCGGCGGCGACCGTGTCCGGCGAGCCCGACGACGTACTCCTGTGGCTGTGGAACCGGGCCGGCGACGGCGCTGTGACCACCACGGGCGACCTGACGGCCTTCCGGCGCGTGCTGGTGGCCGCGACGCAGTGAGCACCGCGGACACGCTGCGGCTCTTCGTGGCCGTCGACCCGGACCAGGCGGCGGTCGCCGACCTGGGTGACCTGGTCGACGGCCTCGCCGTGGCCCGTCCCACCCCGCCGGGCGGCTCGCTGCGGCTGACCAGGCGCGACGCCTGGCACGTCACGCTCGCGTTCATCGGCGAGGTGCCGGCCGCGGACCGGGCCGACGCTGAGGAAGCCCTGGCCCACGCGGCGGCACCCTTCGCCGGTGCCTCGATGAGCCTGCGGATCGCGGGCGGCGGGAAGTTCAACAAGGGCCGCTTCACGGTGTTGTGGGCCGGCGTCGCGGGGGACGTCGAGTGGCTCGGCGCGCTTGCCACGGCCGTCCGTCGCGAGCTGCGCCGCGCGAAACTTCCGATCGACGACAGGTCCTTCAAGCCGCACCTGACGATCGCCCGCCCCGCAGACCGCCTCCCGCCCGACGCTCTGGCCGCCGACATCGAGGCGCTGCGGAGCTACGCGGGCCCGCCGTGGAACGTCAATGACGTGCATCTATATGCCAGCGAACTCGGTCCGAAGCCCCGCTACACCCGTCTTTTCTCCGCCAACGTGGGCACCGTCACACTCGGTGGGGCAAATGAGCGCGGTTAGCAACGGTGCCGAAAGAACCTCGTAACGCAGGGCCGGCAATATAAATCCCGACGGTCCGTGGTGGACGGCCGGCAAATAGGTCGCGGTGAGCGCTGTGACCAAGGCATCCGATGATGCGGTGGGGCCCAGCTGTAGGGACGGCAGCTGGGCCCCACTTGGTCTCCAGGCGTCGACGAACGCGACGATCTCCTCCAGGCACGGCCAGCCGGGCCGTTGGAAACTGCCAGGTGGGACATCACTGGTGATGCGCGCGGCGCGTGGGATCGCCGACGTGGCAGTGGATGACGCGCACGTCGGCGACACCGGTGAGCCATTCGAGTCGGGGACACTAGGCCCGGTCCTGGAAGGCCGCCTCGGCCACGGTTGTGACGCCGGCCCCGACGATCTTCAAGCAGTCGCAGGATCAGCTCGTCATCGGGCGGCTCGACGGCATGGACGATGCCTTCCGTGATCTCGTTCCGGCAGGTACCCCCGCCACGCGGTGCTGCACCTGCTCACCCCGCCAGGGGCCGTCTTTGGTGAGCTGGGAGAGCACGCCGCCCGCCAAGGAGTCGCTGTGCACGCCCGGCGAAGTCGAGGTCGCGCCGTTCCACCAGATGTGCACTTCTGGCGGTGGGGGCCCGGCCAGGCCCGCCAATANCAATGCCCGGTGCTCGCTAGATGTGCGCTTTTGGTGAGTCCGCAATGCCCGGTGCTCGCTAGATGTGCGCTTTTGGTGAGTCCGCAATGCCCGGTGCTCGCTAGATGTGCGCTTTTGGTGAGTCCGCAGCGCCCGGCGCTCGCTAGATGTGAGCTTTTGGCGGGCACCCGCGGCGCAGCTCTCGCCAACTGTGCACATCTGGCGGAACCGACCCCGGGCGGGACCGCCACATGTGCACAGTTGGCGGCATCAGGATGTCCCGGAGCAACCACTTGTGCACATATGGCGAGGTCGACGCGCCTACCTCGCCATATGTGCACAAGTGGCGAGTCGCGCTGCCGTCCGAAGTGTTCGCGGCGTGCCGGTGCGGAGGGCTGGACGACCTGGGCGACGTCCGCGAAGGCGACTGTCCGCGGTGGTGGGTCAGGCGTCGCGGGCGGTGGGTGCGCCGCCGAAAAGGACGTCGTCCCAGCTGGGGGCGCGCTTGCGGGGCTTCTCGGCGGCCGGCGCGTCCTCGGTCGGGGCGTCGGTGACCGCCGGGCCGCGACGGGGGCGCAGCACGGCGAGCGACGGGACCGCCGGGACCTGCTGGGCCACGTCGCGGTCGTCGTCGAACGCCGAGGGCTGCACCGCCGCGGGGCGGCGCGGCTCGGTGGACATCGGCTCCAGGCTGCGGGTGCCGCCCGTCGGCTGGATGGGGCGCTCCAGCGAGGCGAGCAGCGCGTCGCGGCCGGCGCGGATCGGGTCGCGGCCCGGGCGTGCGGGC
>NZ_BAAALT010000238.1:0-11166 GCF_039528515.1 Luedemannella flava | reverse complement strand
GGCGGGCCCGGCGGCTCGCCCGCGACCCGCAGGCCCGCGCGCGACGCGAGGCCGTGCTCGCCGTGCCGCGGCGGCTGACCGGCATCGGGGCGTGCTTCGACGTGGCCGCGTCCATCATCGAGGCCGCCGAGGCCGAGGCGGCCGACCTGGTCGCCGACCTCGACGCCCGCGAACGGTCCGAGCTGGAGACCGCCCTCGGCGCCGGCGGTACGGGCAAGGGCGCCGCCGGCGCGGCGCGCGGCACGGCCGGCATCCTCAAGGACCTGGAACGCAAGCAGAAGTCGCGGGCCACCCGCGCGCAGCGCGACGCCCTCGACCGGGCACTCGTGGACCTCGCCGGGTTCTACCGTGACGTGCTCGCGACCGGGTTCGGCGCGACCGTGCGCCCCGAGGTCAGCCCTGACGTGGCGGCCGCCGCCGCGCGCTGGACGCCCGAGAGCACGCTGCGGCGGCTGGAGGCGGTGCTCGCCTGCCGGTCCGAGATCGAGGCGAACGTCAAGCCCCGCATCGCCGTCGAGGCGATGATGTTGCGGCTCTGGCAGGGCTGACCGGGGTTATCCACAGGGGCTTTCCTCGATACCGTTGGGGGCCGTAGTTTCACCCCCGGGGAGGTTCGCCAGCATGCCGCGCGAGATCGACGAGAGGTGGATCGAGGAGGCGATCGAGCGCTACCAGCGCGTCGAGAAACTCCAGGCCGAGTTCGAGCAGGCCGTCGGCAGCCTCGAGGTGACCGTGCGGTCGCCCGACGGGCTGGTCGAGCTCGTGGTGTCCGGCGACGGCCAGGTCCGCGACGTGGTCATCAGCGAGTCGTTCGCGTCGCACAGCGCGCGCGACCTCTCCCGCGCGGTGAAAGCCGCGCTCGCCGCCGCGGGTGACGCCGCCGGCTGGGCGCGCACCAAGCTCCACCAGGATATGTACGGGGAGTTCCGCCCCCTGTCGAGCTGACGGAGGTCCGATGAGCGAGACCCTCTCCGGCGCCGCCGGAGCGCTGCGCGAACTCGGCGCCACGCTGACCGGCGCGGCCACCCGGACGCCCCTCGTCGACCCCGGCGGTGCCGCGTTCGGCGACCACGGCCCCGGCCGGCTCGGCGACCTGGGCCGGGCGCTGCACGTGCGCTGGCGCGACGCGCTGGACGCCCGCGCCCGCGAGGCCGCCGCCCACGGCGCCCGCGCGACGGAACTCGGGGACACGCTCGCCCGGGTCGCCGCCGGTTACACCGATGTGGACGACGGCGCGAGCAAGCGGAAGCCCGAGGTGGCGCTGTGAGCGAGCGTCGCGAGCGAGCCATCAGCACAGTGCAATCTCACAGCGACGCCGACCGTAGGGAGGTGGCGCTGTGAGCGCGAGATTTGACGCGTTGAGTCGGATCGGGCCCGTCGCGCGGCCGTTGCTGGAGCGGGTCGACGAGGTGCTCGTCGCGTACGGCGCCCCGCCCGGGCATCCGATCTGGGCGCACCTGCGCCGCCTCGGCACCACGCCCGCCGACGCCGTCGCGTTCTTCGTCGACGGCAACCCCGCGCCACTGCGTGCCGCCGCCGAACGGCTGCGGGCTCAGGCGGAGGCCTACCGTGCCACGCCGGTGCCCACCGAGGTCCGGTGGGAGGGCTCGACCGCCGACATCTACGCGGCGCGGGCCACGGCCCTGCGCGGGCATGCCGAGGTCATGACCGGGCGCCTGGGCGCCACGGCGTTCTATGTGGACGAGGTCGCGACCTGGTGGGACGAGTCGCGTACGGCCCTGGCTGTCGCGCTTGCCGAGGTGCTCACGTCGACGCAGGCCATCACCGTCACCAGCGGCGGAGCGGCGGTCACCACCGAGACGCTCGTCGCGGCGGCCGACGTCGGCGCGCACGTGCTCGCCGCGGTGGCGGCCGCCCACGACGACGGCCAGGGCCTGCTGCGCGGCGGAGCCGACCTGGGCGAACTGGCGTTCGTTCCGCCCGCCGACCCGGCGCGTCGGGTGGACGCGACGATCGATCTGCACCACTGACGCCAGGCGGACTCCGCGCGTAGGGTGGCGGCATGGGTCAGCTCTGCGCGGTGAGTTTCAACCGGTACGGCCGCCTCTACTACCTTGATCCCGGAGAGTTCTCCCCGGCCGTCGGCGACCTGGTGCTGGTCCCCACCGACGACGGCCCGGTCGTCGCGGAGTGCGTGTGGGCGGCCCAGTGGGTCGATGACGACACGGCCGGCTTCCCCAGGCTGCTCGGCCCCGCCGGCCCGGAGGACCTCGCCCGCGACCAGGCGGTCCGCAAGGCCAAGGCGGAGGCGAAGACGGCCGCCAAGCGGCTGATCCGGGCACACGAGCTGCCCATGAAGGTCGTCGCCGTCGACCACGTGCCGGCACCCGACAGCACCGGCGGCGCCCGCACGACCATCTACTTCACCGCCCCGCACCGCGTCGACTTCCGGTCCCTCGTCCGCGACCTCGGCGCCACCCTGCGCTGCCGCGTCGAGCTGCGCCAGCTCTCCGCCCGCGACTCCGCGCGCGTGCAGGGCGGCATCGGCTCGTGCGGGCGCGACCTGTGCTGCGCCACGTTCCTCACCGACTTCGAGCCGGTGACCATCCGGATGGCCAAGGACCAGGAGCTGCCGCTCAACCCGATGCGCATCTCCGGGGCGTGCGGTCGGCTCATGTGCTGCCTCAAGTTCGAACATCCGCTGTATCAGCAGTTCCAGGCCACGGCGCCGGCGCACGGTGACCGGGTCAGCACGCCGGAGGGCGAGGGGCGCGTGGTGGGCCACAACGTGCCCCGCGACACGGTGCTGGTCAGGCTGGACGCCGACGGCACGCGCACGAGCTGTGCCCGCGCCTCCGTGTGCGGCTCCCGCCAGGCGTACGAGCGCAGCGTCTCCGTCCCGAGCCCGCGCCCCGGGGAGTGACGCGCCACCAGGGGTGAGCCGACGTTTGGACCGTCACGCAGGTAATTACGCGCTGACTTCCCGGTGCAACGGTCCGAACGCCCCGGAATTCCGCGCGTGAGGGCGATGGCGCCCGGTCAGCGGAGCGTGATGGGGGGTTCGATGCGGTGGGGGCGGAGGGGGTCGGCGGGTTCCAGCCAGGGCTCGTAGGACGCCGCCGCGGGGGTGGGGGTCCAGTGTTTGCTGATGTTGTCCACGCCGATGGGGTGGATCGTCAGGGTGCCGTCGGTGTCGATGTGCAGGCGGAGGAAGGCCTTGTAGCCCTGGATGCCCTGGCCGGCGAACAGTTCGTTGACGTTCACCAGCAGACGGCCGGCGATGAGCAGGTAGAGCGCGACGACCTGCGCGGACAGGACCGCGATGACCGGGCCGTAGAAGGCGCCCGCCGTCAGCGCCGGCAACGGCCGGGGCCAGTGCAGCATCGGCAGCTCCTGCCACACCGCCGCGCCGCCGACGCCGAGCGCCACCTGCACGAACCCGTGCGTGACCCCGAGTATGTAGTGTTTCGCGGCCCGGTGACCCGATGTCAGGCCGGCCGCGAAGAACAGCGTCAGGCCGAACGTCGCGGCCACCATCACGAACACCGGCGTGGTCAGGACCCGGCCCCGCAGGTCCACGATCGCCAGCATGAGCAGCGTCTGCAGAACGCCGAGCAGCACGAGGAAGCTCGCGTTGCGGCGCGGCAACCGCCAGAACACGCCCGTCGCCAGCGCCAGCGACCGCGCCTTCGACGGGTACGTGCGGGCGAGCTTGTACTCCTTGCCGCTGCTCGCCTCGCGCGGCAGCGCCTGCTTCGGCGGCACCGTGATCTTCGACGGGAGGGTGTGCGTCGCGGCCAGGTAGGCGCCCCCGCCGCCGCACGTGATGAGCTGGCGGCCCGTGCCACCCAGACCGCCGCCCGCCGTGTCGTCGACGGCCGGTGGCTCGTCCGCCAGCGTGTAGCGCGAGTAGTGGTGCAGGTCGCCGGAGAGCATCAGCGCCACCCGGGCCCCCGTCGGCGCGATCACCTTCCGGAGGAAGTAGTCGATGGTGTCGTACTCCCGGGTGCTCTCCTGGGCCTTGACCCACGACGGGTTCGGGGTGGCCAGGATGATCCGGTCGCCGGGCGCGAGCTGCTTGGCGACGTTTTTGAAGTACGTCAGCTGCGGGTCGTCGAGGTACCCGCCCTCCTGCGAGTCGATCGCCAGCAGCCACCAGCGCTGCGGCAGCTTCAGCGCGAAGTAGCTGCGCGTCTGCGCTGTGCGCCAGCCGCCGATGCTGGTGCCCTCCCGGCGGGCGAAGGTGCGCAGGAACGCGGACAGGCCGTCGTACCAGTCGTGGTTGCCGGGCACCGCGTAGAGCGTGGGCACCGGGTCGCCGGGCGGCGGCGTCGGCATCGCCGCGCGGTAGGGGCCGCGGAACCGGTCCTCGTAGGCGTGGTCGTTCGCCGTGGGATAAACCTGATCGCCACCCATGACCAGGACCCGGCCGCGGGGCAGTCGCTCGCCGTCGACCTCGATCTCCGGCTGCGCCAGCAGGTACGCCACGGAGTACGTCGCGTCGAAACCGTCGCCGAGGTCCGCCACGTAGTCGAACCACAGCTCCCCGGTTCCACTGTGGTCGAACGTGTCGTCGGGGAAGGCGTTCTGCAGCTCGCGCTTGTCCAGATATGCGCCGAACTGTTCCGAAATAGCGACCCGGGCGCCGGTGATGGCGAGCAGCACGGGACCGAGCCAGGGGACCGGCTTGCGCGGCGTGAAGCCGAGATCCTGCGGGTCGAGGCTGGTGGGGCGAGGGGTGGCGGTGCCGAGGACGTCGTCGGTCACGGGTGGTCACGCTAGCGGTTCGCGACCGCCGACCGCCAGAGTCCAACCGTTGCGCCGATCGACCCCGGACGCGGCCGGTCGACATGACCTCCTACGATGCGGATCCTGCAGCGTGCATTGAATTACGGGGGGGAAATGCGCCGATTAATGGTGCGATCGCTAGTTCTGGCCATGACGTTCACCGCGACGGTCGCCGTCGCCGCGTCCCCGGCCAGCGCGGGCGGGACGCCGGTCATCACCACGCCCACGACCTGGGCATATGTCGATTCGAAGGCGCCGAGGACGGCGTTCGTGAACCCGTCGGGCGAGCCCCGCCTCGGCACCGACGACGGGCACACGTACCGCTCGTTCTTCACGTTCGACCTCACGCAGGTGCGTGGCCAGGTCATCCACTCCGCCAACTGGTACACGTTCGAGTCCGAGGTCGCCCACTGCGACGCGGTGGCCCCCATCGAGCTGTGGCGCACCCGCCCGGTGACGTCGAAGACGACCTGGAAGAACCAGCCGGCGGAGCTCGAGCTGCTCGGCACGTACGAGCGCGGGGCGGGCAAGCTGTGCCCCGGCTACCTCGGCCGCGACATGGCCCAGGTCGTCACGGACGCGCTCGCGCGCGGCGAGAAGACGCTCACCGTCGAGCTGCGCATCGCGGCGGCGAAGGAGAGCGACCCGCTGCTGTGGCGCTCGGTGGACCTGCCGCGCCTCAGCCTCACGGGCAACCACGTTCCGACGGTCAGCGGCCTGAAGGTCGCCGGCTCCGACCGGCCGTGCGGGACGCCCACCAGGCCGACCATGGTCAATTGGGTGCAGCTCCTGGCCACCGCCGCGGACGTGGACCCCGAGGACCACCCCTCGGTGCGGTTCGCCGTGTGGCCGGTCAACGACCCGGACCAGCGCGTCGAGTACCCCGGCAGCTCGATCGACCTGAGCCGGTTCGCCGAGGGGACGCTGCTCGCCTGGTCGGCCCGCGCCGAGGACTACTTCGACGTGGGCGTCTGGGCCAAGCCGTGCTACATGCTCATCGACCGCACGCCGCCCGCCGCGGCCCCCAGCGTCGGATCGCGGCTGTACCGCCAGGGCAACGAGTACGCCGCCGGTGGCGGTCCCGGCGTGCCTGGCACGTTCCGGGTCTCGGCCGACGGCGACCGGGACGTCGTCGCGTTCCAGTGGACCGACGGCCTCGGCTACTCCAAGCGGGTCCCGCTCCGCCGGCCGGGCGGCTCGGCGACGTTCGAGTACACCCCGCCGCGCGGCGGGCCGAACCAGCTCACCGTGGTCTCCATCGACGCGGCGGGCAACCGGAGCGCGGAGACGCGGTACGACTTCTGGGTGCGCTACACCGCGCCGTACGCGGAGGTCGACGTGGCCGGCGTCGGACTGCCCAGCAAGATCACGCTGACGGCCTCGACGGACAAGGTGACCGGTTACGGCTACCAGGTGACGGGCGCCGCCGAGGTGCGGGTCCCCGCCGTCGACGGGGTCGGCACCGGCCAGATCACGTTCCCGACGACCGGCACCTTCGAGGTAACCGTCCGGACCTACAACGGCACGAAGATGATCGGGTCGGACGTCGTCAACGTGTACGTGACCGACGCGCCGGGCGTGCACTCGGACGAGTTCAGCTTCGAGCACGAGGACGCGGTCGCCGGCGCGACCGGGAGCTTCCGGTTCACGCCCCGGACGACGGGCGTCGTCGCGTACGTCTACGACTTCAACGACGGAACGGGTCAGCAGCGCGTCGACGCGGCCGCCGACGGGTCGGCCACGCTGCCGTGGACCGCCACGGCCGGCTGGTTCTACCTGACCGTCCAGTCCGAGCGCGCCGACGGCACGCTGTCGGAGACGGCCGACTACCAGTTCAACGTCGTCGACCCGGTGCCGACGGCGTACGCCGACATCTTCAGCTGGCCGCGCCGCGACGGCGTGGGCCTGCCCCTGCAGATCGGGTTCAACAGCTGGCTGCCCGACGTGACCGGGTTCGCGTACCGCTTCGACGGCGGCGCGGAGCACACCGTCGGCCTCGGCGAGGCGGCGACCGTCACGCCGACCCACGCCGGCGAGACCACGATCGTGGTGCAGGCGCTGCGCGCGGACGGCACGCGTTCGCCGCAGGGCACCCACACGTTCAACGTCTGGTCCGGCCCGCTGGTCAGTTGGACGCCCGAGGGCAAGGGCACGCTCGGCGAGCCGGTGACGTTCACGTTCCGCCCGGCGCTGTCCGGCGTCGCGGAGTACCGGTACTCCCTCGACGGCGAGGACGAGCAGACGGTCGCCGCGGGCGCGGATGGCACGGCGACGGTGACACTCACGCCCAACCGCCCCGGCCTCAGCACGCTCAACGTGACGAGCGTCGGCGCGGACGGCGCGACCTCCGACACCCGGCAGCAGTACTTCGAGGTCCGGGACACCCGGGTGCACGTGTCCAGCTTCTACGGGCACACGCCGCAGGGCGGCATCGGGGCGTCGGCGGACTTCATGTTCTACAGCGACCTCCACCCCGACGTCGTGTCGTACCGGTACCGCGTCGACGACGCGCCGGAGCGGACGGTCGCGGCGGGGGAGGGCTACACGGACACACGGGTGTCCGTCACGCTCACCCGCAACGGGCCCAGCACGCTCTTCGTGCGTGCCGAACTGGCCTCCGGCGAGCTGACCCCCGTCACGGAGTACCCGTTCGTCGTGGGCACCGCCCCGCACGTGACCTCCGGGCAGTACCCCCAGGGGGCCTGGGCGGGCGGTCCGGGCGTCGCGGGCACGTTCGAGTTCAGCGGCGGGACGGCGGGCATCGTGTCGTTCGACTACCAGTTCGACTACGGCGACCCGGTGAACGTGCCGGCCGTGGACGGCAGGGCGTCGATCACGCTGACGCCCGAGGAGGGCAACCGCTACTACCAGCTGGTGGTGACCGGTCGCCTGGCGGACGGCACGTCGACGGATGTGACGTACTACTACCTCATGGTCGCGCCCGGNTCACCTAGGTGACGGGGCCCGGATTCGTTGCCGAGCCGCCTTGGAGAATCGAACTCCAGACCTATTCATTACGAGTGAATCGCTCTGCCGACTGAGCTAAGGCGGCAACGGTGGTCAAGTGTACAGAACCTCCGGCGGGTTGTGCGCGGGGGTTCAGTCCACGTACGGGCAGTGGCGACAGCCCCGCCCGCAACAGGTGCCGCGAGCGGCGAGAAACCCGGCGGTCAGGACGAACAGGCCGGTTTCGGGATCGGGATACCCCGCCTGTCCGACGTCGAGCGCCGCGCTGTGCGCTTCCAAGATCTTTTCATGGTACGGGTGGTCCGGTGGCAGCCGGTCCGGATGCGGTTCGGTGAGCGGCCGGTCCATTGCCCCGACCGTACCCCGACCGCGCCCACCCCGGCACGGGGTGGGCGCGGTCGGTCAGCGCGTGTGGATGAACGCCCAGGTAGGGGCGCTCGGCGTGATGCGCAGCGGCATCCTCGCCTCGGACGGGGTGCGGTCGCCCTTGCGCTGATTGCACGGCCCGCAGGCGGCGACGGTGTTCAGCCAGGTGTTCCGGCCGCCGCGCGAGCTGGGCAGGATGTGGTCGATGGTGCTGGCGTGACCGCCGCAGAAGGCACACCGGCGCCCGTCGCGGGCGAGCACGCCCGCCCGGGACCAGGCCGGCCCGCGCCCGAAGCGCCAGCGCGTCACCACGTAGGTGACGAGCCGCACCACACGGGGAACCGGGTACACGCCGATGAGCCGGTCCGGCTCGGCCTCGTGCACGACGGCCACCTCGCGCAGCAGCATGCGCACGGCGTGCCGGAGGCTGACCCGGTGCAGCGGCCCGAGATCCGCATTCAGTACGAGTACGCCGGTCATGCCTCCTCCTTAAACGTCAGCGCCAAACAAAAACCGCCCTGCCCCGGAGCGGGGAGGGCGGCGCGGGGCCCGGGAATCAGGCCTGCTCCTCCCACCCCGGCCAGCCGCCTTCAACGGCGCGCAGCACTCTCGTGCCGGCGTCCGCGTGGTGGCGGCGGGTCATGGGCTACTCCCTGAACAGTTCGGTGCGTTGCGGATCACACGGTAGGGCGCGGCACCCCGCCCTGGCCATTGATTTTTCACCATGGAGTACGTCCGGCAGCGGCGCGAGGAGTGGTTAGCGCGGGGGCGGACGGGGCAAGACAGTGACGGTCGTCGAGGAGGTGGAGTCGATGCGCAAGCGCGCGCGTGCCCAGGGTGAACCGGTCAGTCCGATGCTGGCGCTGTTGGCGCTCGGCATCTTCGCGAATGTGCTGCTGCTCGACCTCGGCGCCATCGTCGCGGACTTCTCGTTCTTCGGCCTGGCGGCCTTCTGGACGATGGCGGCGGGCCTGCTGGCGGCGCTGCCGGCCGCCGTGCGGGCGGTCCTCGACGTGCTGGCGGCGCCGGGCAACCCGTTCCGGTCGGCCGTCACCCGGCACGGCCTCGCCGACATCGTGATGGTAGGCCTGCTCGGCATCGTGTGGCTGGGCCGCCTGGTCGGCGAGCGGACCGGCAACGGCTGGTACCTGGCCGTGGAGGCGCTCGCGTTCGCGGTGGGCATCGCGGGCGCGTGGTCCGCGCGCGGCCTGGTGTACGCGGTCGACGAGCCGGACGCCGCCGACGCGCCGTCCCCCAGCGTCGCCTCCGGCAAGGGCCTGACCACCCTCGACACCGTCCGCCTGACGTGGCCACCCCGGGTGGTCACCACAGCCGCAGCCAAAGGCACCCCCGACACGTCCCCGAAGGCCGCCGCCTGAGCGCGGTCTCAGGTGGCGGTGAACGTGACGGCGGGAGTCTCGGGGAGGGCGTTTCCGGCCACTCGAGCCGCCCAGGCCTCGTCCTCGGCGATCTTGCGGGCCAGGCCCTCGCGGCCGTCGTAGCGCACGAACGCCGGCAGCGCGGCGGCGAGCGCCCCGGTGCCGAGGACGCACAGAACGCCGCCCAGCACGATGGAGCCGCCCGTGCCCGCGAAGCGGGCGGCGACGCCGGACTCGACGTTGCCCAGCGTCGGCCCGATCGAGTACGAGAGCATCTCGATGCCGGCGAGGCGACCGCGCAGGCGGTCGGGGATGGTCTGGTTCCAGATGACCGACCGGAACACGCCGGAGATCATGTCGGCCGCGCCGGCGAGCACCAGGAACAGCAGGGCGAGCCAGAGGATGCCGGAGTAGCCGTCCCGGTCGCCGAGCAGGCCCAGGGTCAGCGCGTCCGGTCCGAACGCGGCCACGCCGAAGCCCACGATCGCGAGGCCCCAGGCGGCCGCGGCGAGCACCACCATGAGGCCGTGCCGGTGCACCCGCCCGGTCCACCGGGAGGTGAGCGTGGCCAGCAGCGCCCCCGCCGACGGGGCGGCATAGAGCAGGCCGAGGACGGCGGGGCCACCCAGGTTCTTCGCCACGAACGGGTACAGCGCCTGCGGCATGCCGAAGAACATCGCGTTGATGTCGACCAGGTAGGTGCCGAGCAGTTCGGGCCGGCTCTTCGCGTACCTCAGACCGGTGACGACCGAGCGCAGCGACGGCCGTTCGGCCGCCGGGGGCGGTGGCACGGCACGGACGAACGCGAGACACGCCAGACTGACGGCGAACGTGGCCAGGTCGATGGCGTAGATCCAGGTGCTGCCGACCGACGCGAGCAGCACTCCGGCCAGCGCCGGGCCGCCCAGCGAGGCGATGTTCATCCGCGCGGAGTTCAGCGCGCCGGCCGCGGCGAGCTGCTCGGGCGGCACGAGGCGCGGGATGATCGAGTCCATGGCCGGCCGCTGGATGCCGTCAATGGCCGTGGTCACGCCGGCCACGACGAACAGCACCCACAGGTGGGGCTCGTCCCGCTGGGCGTTGACCAGCAGGACCGCGGTGAGCAGGGTGAATGCCAGCTCGCCGTAGATGATCAGGCGTCGTCGGTCCAGGAAGTCGGCCAGCGCGCCGCCGATGAAGGCCATGAACAGCAGGGGTACGAGCTCGACGAGGCCGAGCAGGCCCACCATGACCGGCGAGTCGGTCAGCTCGGCGACCTGGAACGGGATCGTGATGTACGTGATGAACGACCCCAGCGAGGACACGCCGGACCCGACGAAGACCAGCCGGAAGTCCCGGCAGGTCCGTAACGGGGTGAGGTCCATGCCCAGGTGTCGCGCGCGCACGAGGCCCGATGGTCCCCGTGCTGACCTGCGCTGTCGAGGGGTTTTCCGGCTGGCGCCGGAACGGCCGGGGGTCGGGCGGTTGAGCCCGTCCCCCGGCCGCGTCGACCGTCAGCGGTCGTCGTCGGCGCGGTGCGCCGTGTCAGGCGTCACGCCGGCTCACGCGCCGCCGTAACCGCCGGCACCCTGACCACCGCTCTGGCCACCGCGGCGGGGACCGCCGTAGCCGCCGGCGCCCTGGCCGCCGGTCTGGCCGCCGCCGTAACCGCCGGCACCCTGACCACCGGCACCCTGCCCGCCGGCGCCTTGGCCGCCGGTCTGGC
>NZ_BAAALT010000237.1:0-7746 GCF_039528515.1 Luedemannella flava | reverse complement strand
GGCCGCGCGCGACGCCCGCTACACCGCCCTGGTACGCGCGGCGCGCGCGCATGCGGCGGGTGCCGTGCTGGTCGGCCACACCCGCGACGACCAGGCGGAGACGGTGCTGCTCGCCCTCGTGCGGGGCGCGGGGCCGCGCGGCCTGGCCGGCATGCCGCCGGTCCGTTCGCGCGACGGGGTGCCGTTCGTCCGCCCGCTGTTGGACGTGTCCCGGGAGACGACCCGCGCGGCGTGCGCCGCCCTGGGCCTGTCGCCGTGGGACGACCCGCACAACGTCGACCCGGCGTACGCCCGGTCCCGCGCCCGCGCCCTCCTCGGCGACGTGGTGAAGACGCTGGGCCCGGCGGTGGTCGACAACCTGGCCCGCACCGCGACCCTCGTCGCGGCCGACACCCGCGCCCTGGACGCCCAGGCCTTCGACGCCCTGTCCGCGGCCCGCACGCCCGAGGGCGCCCTGCGCGTGTCCGCCCTGGTCGACCTGCCGGACGCGATCCGAACCCGCGTCCTGCACGCCTGGGCGCGCGATCTCGGCGTCCCCGGCGCGGCACTGTCCTACGTGCACATAGCGGCGGTCGACGCCCTCCTGACGTCCTGGCACGGCCAGGGCCCGATCCCCCTCCCCGGCGCCCTCACGGTCACCCGCACAGGTGGCCTCCTCCGCGCCACCCCAGACCCGTAACCCCCGCTCCAGGGCTCCGGTCCACGCGCACATCTAACTGCAGGCGCGGCCCCCGAGCGCGTCAGTTTGTGCACATCTGGCGGGGATGGGCCGCCTCTGCTCGCCACATGTGCACATCTGGCGGCGGTTGGGCCGCCTCTACTCGCCACATGTGCACATCTGGCGGCGGATGGGCCGTCACCACTCGCCACATGTGAGCATCTGGCGAGGGCCCGCAGCGCTGGACTCGCTACAAGTGCACTTGTGGCGCGAGTGCGCGCGATCTTGGGACGAAACGGCCGCCCGGGCGACGTTTTCGTCCCAAGATCGCGTGAGGCGGGCCGCCAGACGTGCGCTTGCCGCCAGCCCGAGCACGGGTCGCGGGTCAGGTGGGGCAGAAGGTGGCGCGGTAGTTGTGGGGGGTCGCGCCCACGCGGCGGGTGAAGTGGTGGCGGAGGGTGGCCGCGTCGCCGAAGCCGGCGCGGAGGGCGACCGACTCGACGCTCAGGGTCGTCTCCTCCAGGAGGCGGCGGGCCAGGAGGACGCGCTGGCCCGTGAGCCAGTCGAACGGGGTCGTGCCGGTCTCCGCGCGGAAGCGGCGGGCGAACGTGCGCGGCGACATGTGGGCGCGCGTGGCCAGTTCCTCGATGGTGCACGGGTGGTGCAGGTTCTCCATGATCCACGTCAGCAGCGGGGCGAGCGTGGGCGCGTCGGGGGTGCGGGGCAGCGGGGCCTCGACGTACTGCGCCTGGCCGCCGTCGCGGTGCGGCGGGACGACCATGCGGCGGGCGAGCCGGGTGGCGACCCCGGAGCCGTGCTCGCGCCGGACCAGGTGCAGGCACAGGTCGATCCCCGCAGCGGTGCCGGCGCTGGTGAGCAGCGGGCCGTCCTCGATGTAGAGGGCGTTGGGGTGGACCTTTGCCCTGGGGAAGCGGGCCGCGAGCTCTGCCGCGTACTTCCAATGGGTGGTGCATTCGCGGCCGTCGAGGAGGCCGGCCTCGCCGAGGAGGAACGCCCCCGAGCAGACGCTGATCAGGTAGGCGCCGCGCGCCGCGACGGCGCGCAGCGCCTCGCCGACGGCGTCGGGCACGGGGGAGCCGACCGGGTGCGCGGGCACCGCGACCAGGTCGGCGTCCGCCAGCGGCGAAAGGTCCGCGTGGGGCTGGAGCATGAACCCCGATCGGGTACGCACGGCGGCGCCGTCGGGCGAGCAGACCTGGAAGTCGTAGCTGGGGAAGCCGTCGACACTCCGGTCGGTGCCGAAGACCTCGCACACGACGCCCAGCTCGAACGGGGCGACCTGGTCGAGCACAACCACGGCGACGCGACGGAGAGCCATGTCGCCTCCTCCCTCCGGCCGGCGTCGCCCCATGCCTGACGCTGAGCTGATGGGACCTCGCTTCGCTCGGTCGTGTGATGAGGGTAACTCTTTCACTGGCAGGATGTCGATGCTGTGTGGCATTCCTGCCACTGTCCGGGAGGGCAGGACAGGAGCATCCTTATTGATGAAACCGGTGCGCACCGGCGACGAAATCCATAAACCACCAGCAAACCCTCATAGCGAAGGGCTTCGTCGCCATGGAACTCCTGCTCATGCTTGTTCTCTTCGTCCTGCTCCCGCTCGCCGTCGCCGTCGGGGCCACGGCCGACAGCCGCGACCACCTGTCGGCTGGCGCGCCACACGGCGGTCGCCGGATCCCGTGACACACAGCACCCCGTGAGGTGACCGCTACGTAGCGGCGCTCACGGGGTGCACCCCTTCCCCGGTGCGCCAGGGCCCGATGCGGCAGGCTGTTAGTCATGGGCGAAGGCAAGGGCACCTCGGGTACGACCGCTGTGGCGGATCACGCCGACATCGAGCGCGTCGTGGTCAGTGATGACGAGATCTCCGCGAAGATCGATGAACTGGCCAAGCAGGTGGCCGCTGACTACGCCGACGTGGACAGCGTCCTGTTGGTGGGCGTGCTCAAGGGCGCCGTGATGTTCATGGCCGACTTCGCCCGGGCGCTGGGTCGCCACGGCCGGCCGGTCGAGCTGGAGTTCATGGCCGTCTCGTCGTACGGGCAGCGCACCACCTCGTCGGGCGTCGTGCGCATCCTCAAGGACCTGGACCGCGACATCGAGGGCCGGCACGTGATCGTCGTCGAGGACATCGTCGACTCGGGCCTGACCCTCAACTGGCTGCTGAAGTACCTGGCCAGCCGGTCGGCCGCGACGGTCGAGGTGGTCACGCTGGTACGCAAGCCCGAGGCCGTGAAGGTGGACGTGAAGGTCCGTTACGTCGGCTTCGACATCCCGAACGAGTTCGTCGTCGGATATGGCCTGGACTACGCCGAAAGGTACCGGGAGTTGCCGTACATCGGGGTCCTTCGCCCGGCGGTCTACTCTCGGGGGTGAGTTGCGCCGCACCGCGGCGCCGGTTATGTCTGTTCTGTAGCGGCCCTGCCGGATCCGGCGGGGCCATTCTGGCGAGCACGGTGTACCTTCGAATGACCGGACGGCGTCCAGGCCGCACCGGTGTCGTGTTGGCCACCACCAGCGCGGCGGTTGTGCAGGTCAGCGGGGATTTCCGCGTCGTGACTGATCGGGAGGGTTGAGCGCGGCAGCGCTCACAACAGCATGGAACGTACCCGAGGCATCTTCCGCCGTCCGGTGATCTGGTTGCTTCTGGTGATCGCCGGCGCGATCGCGCTCAGCGCGATGTTCACCGGTGGGCCGGACTTCAAGCGCACGGACACGTCGCTCGCCATCTCCCAGCTCTCGGCTGGCAACGTCAAGACCGCCGAGTTCGAGGCGCGCGAGCAGAACCTGAACCTGGTCCTCAAGCAGAAGATCACGGTGAAGGGGGTCTCCACAGACCACATCACCACCCAGGTTCCCGCCGAGTCCAGCGATGAGATCTACACGCAGTTCATCACGGCGGCCAACGAGAAGCAGATCGAGTCGTTCAACACGACCGTGACCCAGGACAGCATCCTGCTGAGCCTGCTGGTCAACCTGCTGCCGATCGCGATCCTGGTGATCCTGCTCCTGCTGTTCATGTCGCAGATGCAGGGCGGCGGCTCCCGCGTGCTCAACTTCGGCAAGTCCAAGGCCAAGCTGATCACCAAGGACACGCCCAAGACGACGTTCGCCGACGTGGCCGGTGCCGACGAGGCCGTCGAGGAACTGCACGAGATCAAGGACTTCCTGCAGAACCCCGCGAAGTACCAGGCCCTCGGCGCCAAGATCCCGAAGGGCGTCCTGCTCTACGGCCAGCCGGGCACGGGCAAGACCCTGCTCGCCCGCGCGGTGGCGGGCGAGGCCGGCGTCCCGTTCTACTCGATCTCCGGTTCCGACTTCGTCGAGATGTTCGTCGGTGTCGGCGCGAGCCGCGTGCGCGACCTGTTCGAGCAGGCCAAGGCGAACGCCCCGGCCATCGTCTTCGTCGACGAGATCGACGCCGTCGGCCGCCACCGCGGTGCCGGCCTGGGCGGCGGTCACGACGAGCGCGAGCAGACGCTCAACCAGCTGCTCGTCGAGATGGACGGCTTCGACACCAAGGGCGGCGTGGTCCTGATCGCGGCCACCAACCGGCCCGACATCCTGGACCCGGCCCTGCTGCGCCCCGGCCGCTTCGACCGGCAGATCGCCGTCGACACCCCGGACATGGAGGGCCGCAAGGCCATCCTGCGGGTGCACGCCAAGGGCAAGCCGTTCTCGCCCGACGTCGACCTCGACGCGGTGGCCCGGCGCACGCCCGGCTTCACCGGCGCCGACCTCGCCAACGTGATCAACGAGGCGGCTCTGCTGACCGCCCGCCACGACAAGCGGGCGATCACGAACGAGAACCTCGAGGAGTCCATCGACCGGGTGATCGCCGGCCCGGAGCGCAAGACCCGCGCGATGAGCGACCACGAGAAGAAGATCACGGCGTACCACGAGGGTGGCCACGCCCTGGTCGCCTGGGCCATGCCGCAGCTCGCCCCGGTGCACAAGGTGACGATCCTGCCGCGCGGCCGGTCGCTGGGCCACACGCTGGTCCTCCCCACGGAGGACAAGTACACCCAGACCCGCGCCGAGATGATCGACACCCTGGCGTACGCGCTGGGTGGCCGCGCCGCGGAGGAGCTCGTCTTCCACGAGCCCACGACGGGTGCCGGCAACGACATCGAGAAGGCGACCGGCATCGCCCGCGCCATGATCACGCAGTACGGCATGAGCTCGAAGCTGGGCGCCATCAAGTACGGCACGAGCAACGACGAGCCGTTCCTGGGCCGCCAGATGGGCCACACCCGCGACTACTCCGAGGCGATCGCCGCGGAGATCGACGCCGAGGTGCGCGCGCTCATCGAGACGGCGCACGACGAGGCGTGGGACATCCTCGTGGAGTACCGCGACGTCCTCGACAACATCGTGCTGGAGTTGATCGAAAAGGAAACGATCACCAACCAGGACATGGCCCGGCTCTGCGCCCGGGTGCAGAAGCGTCGCCCGATGGCCCCGTTCAACGGCTTCGGCAAGCGCCAGCACCCGAACGAGGAGCGCCCGCCGGTGCTCACGCCCGCCGAGATGGAGGCCCTCAAGGTCTCCGCCGCGGCGGACGGCATCCAGGCCTACGCGGCCAACGGCGGCACGGATGCGCAGCGCTCCGCGCCCGCCACGGGCGAGGGCCAGGCGAACGGGGACGGTTCCCTCTGAACCGCGTCGACGGTGCGTCGGACTCCGTCGCTGATGGTTCGGCGACGGAGCCCGACGATTCCAAGGTCCTGGACTTCCTGGCCGCGCGCCTGGTGAACGGCCGCCTGACGGGCGGCCCGATCGAGGACTCGGTCGACCTGGCCCGCATCGAGAAGGCCGTCCGGGAGATCCTGATCGCGATCGGCGAGGACCCGGACCGCGACGGCCTGGTGCGCACCCCGGGCCGGGTGGCCCGGGCCTACGCGGAGCTGTTCGCCGGGCTGCGGGTCGATCCGCGCGAGGTGCTGACCACGACGTTCGAGGCCGACCACGACGAGCTGGTGCTGGTGCGCGACATCGAGGTCACCTCGACGTGCGAGCACCACCTGCTCCCGTTCACCGGCCAGGCGCACATCGGTTACATCCCGGGCGCGGACGGTCGCATCACCGGCCTGTCCAAGCTGGCCCGCCTCGTCGAGGTGTACGCCCGCCGTCCCCAGGTGCAGGAGCGGCTGACGGCGCAGATCGCCGACACGCTGATGGACGCCCTGCAGCCGCGCGGCGTGATCGTGGTCGTCGACTGCGCGCACACGTGCATGTCCATGCGTGGCATCCAGAAGCCCGGCTCCCGCACGGTCACCTCGGCCGTGCGCGGCATCTTCCAGGCCGACGCGAAGTCCCGCGCCGAGGCGATGAGCCTCATCCTGCACGCCTGAGTCACCGGGGCGGGTCCGGCAGGTCGATCGGCGGCGGCGCGGCGGGCAGGCCCGTGCGGCTGTCCAGGCGGGCGAGGTGCGCCAGCTCCTGCAGGTAGCCCTTGACCAGCAGGTCGGTGGCCTCGCCGAGCTCCAGACCCGTCTGGAGCGCCTGCCAGAACTGGTAGAACTCGTACAACGCCGCGCTGCCGAACACCGCCGGCCCGACGATGGTCGGCGCCGTCGCCTCCGCCGCCTGGGCCGCGATGAGCGCCGCGACCGCCATGTCGACGATGCGGACCAGCACGTCCGCCAGCTTGCCGACCAGTTCGTTCACGGTCACGCCGATGCGGCGGTAGCAGTCGGCGATCTGGTTGAGCCACTCCTGGGTGCCGACGTGGGTGAGGCCGAACAGGCGTAGATGCTCCTGGAACGCGTCGGACGCCCTGCCCTGCCAGACGGCCCGGATGTTGATCTGGTTCTCGGCGAAGTTCTGGTTGACGCCCGCGCACGCCCGGCCGATGTTCGTGAACACGTCTGCGAGCTGCAGCATCGCCGGCCAGTTGCCCACCACCGGCTGCACGATCTCGGCGAAGATGTCGATGGGCCGGTCGCACCAGCCCAGCCGGGTGCCGATCTCGGTGAGCTGCCAGACCACGTCGCGGCCCGCGCGGGTGAGGCTCACCGCGTCGCGGCTCAGGTCGATCGGGTTCTTCGCGAAGTCGCCGCTGTGGTCCGGCGGCGGCGTCAGCAGGTTGTTCGGGCGGACCACGTCGGTGAAGAGCGGCACGGGCGGGTCCAGCGGGTCGTAGCGCCGGGTGAGGTTCTCCGGGTGCTCGGCGCCCGGCCGCAGGGAGTCGTTGCGCGCGGCCGCCTTCGTGTCGGTGTCCGAGTAGTACTGAATGGCGCTGACCAGGTCCTCGGCGAGGTAGGCGCCCGGTTTGCCCAGCCCGCGGCGCAGTTGGCTGTCGACGGCCTTCACGACGTTGTCGTGCGCGGGCTTGACGAGCGCGATCAGCGCGCCGGACGCCAGCACCTCGCGCCACGGCAGGTCCTGGTAGGTCTGCAGGTAGTCCGCGCAGGCCTCCACGTCGCCGCGGGCCCGCAGGATCATCCTGGGGAGGCCCGGCAGGTCGCGCACGTCCACAGAGAAGATGGTGTCGTTGGCCATCGTCGCCCCCGTTATCGTCGGATGCCCTTTTGTAGGGCAGCCGGCGCGGGCGCGGCAACGACGGATTCGAGCCTGTGGATAACTCAGCGGAGCCAGGCGAGCAGGCCGAGCCCGCAGCAGAGCACGAGGTTCGGCGCGAAGCAGATGACCGCGCCCAGCCGCGGCGACCGCGGGGCCTGCCCGATCGTGAGGAACCCGGCCGCCCACGCGAGAACGGGGAAGACGAATCCGCACACGGGCGCCCAGTAGACGCCGGTCAGCTCGTCCGAGATGCCGAGAAAGATGATCAGCTGCATGACCAGGACAACCAGGGCGTACGCGCCGTAGATGAGCGCGTTGCGCAGCACCGACGAGGGGGGTCTATCCACAGGCGGCGCGGGCGGCTGGCCGGGCGGGCCCGCGAAGCGTACGCTGCCCGGCTCCGCCAACAGCCGGTCGGCGAGGTCCAGTGTGGAGGCCGCCGTCGCGCAGGCGTCCGCCACGACGGCCGGGCTCAGGTCGCCCAGCGCCGCCCCGGCGCTGGCCACCTCGGCCGGCGTCGGCGCGAGCGGCGGCACGGGCAC
>NZ_BAAALT010000236.1:0-18185 GCF_039528515.1 Luedemannella flava | reverse complement strand
TCGGCGCGGCCGCCCGCCAGCGCGAGGACGCGGTGCGGGGCACCGGTGGCCTCGCCCTGGCCCGCCGGCTCGGCGCGATCGAGGCACGGCTGAGCGGCCTCGGCGCCATCGCGGCCCGGCTGGCGGATGGCGGCCGCGCGCCGGCGTACCTGCTGGATCTGGATGTCTCCGGCGACGGCCGGGCGGTCGTCGCGGTGGGCGACCCCGACCACGCCACGGACGTGCTGACGTACGTGCCGGGGGTGAACCCCGGGATCGCCGGGGTCGGCAACCTCCTCGACCGCACGGACGACCTGCGCGACGCGGCCGAGCGGCTCGACGGGCCGGCCGACCGGCACGCGGTGTCGGCGATCACGTGGCTCGGGTACGACTCCCCCGAGTGGGCGGCCGTCGCGTCGGCCGGCACGGCCCACGGGGCCGAGCCGGCCCTGGACTCCTTTCTGGACGGTCTGCGGGCCACCCACGAGGGCGCGCCGGCGCACCAGACCGTGCTGGGCCACAGCTACGGGTCGCTCGTGATCGGGGTGACCGCCCGCGACGCGGGCCTCGACGCCGATGACGTCATCTTCGTGGGCAGCGCGGGCGTCGGCGTGCCCGACGTGGGCGACCTGCGCCTGCCGGCGGGGCATGTCTGGTCCAGCACCGTCGCCGACGACCCCGTCGCGCACTTCGCGCCCGGCTTCGGGCAGTTCGCCCGCGACCTGGGGCACAACCTGACCGCCCCGTTCAGCCGCACGTACGGCGACACGGTGCCCGACGTCGAGCTGTGGCACGGGCGCAACCCGAGCGACCCCGGGTTCGGCGCGAACGTCTTCGTCAGCGACCCGGGCGGCGGGCACTCCGGTTATTTCGGCGGCTCGGGCCTTGACAACATCGCGCGCATCACGCTCGGCGGCGAGCACCTGGCCGACGTCAAATAGAAACTCACCGTGATGGGTATGCAACCCACGGTGGGCGGTAGTACGGTCGCTCGAATGAAGGCGCTTGTCAATATTGACGATGATGACCTCGCGCTGGCCGCCGCCCTGCTCGGCACGTCAGGCAGGCGGGAAACCATCTCCGCGGCCCTGCGCGTCGTCGCCGACCATCAGCGCCTCGTGGCCCGGGCGCTGCACGACTCGCTCGCCCTCGGGGTGGGCGCCGATATCACCGACCCGATCGTGATGGCCCGGGCGAGGCGATGACCGACGGCACCACCCCGGCCGACGACGCCGGGCCGCCGCCGCTACCGTCCCTCCCCCCGCACCAACGGCTCTATCTCATCGACACGTCGGCGCAGGCGCGCATCTGCCACCCCGGCATCCGGGAGATCATCGTCGCGCTCATCGCCGACCGGGTCGCCGCCACCTGCGTCACGGTCGACCTGGAGGCCGGCTTCTCCGGGCGCTGCCACGAGGACGTGCTCGGGATCGCCGAGCGGCGGCGCGAGCTCTACCAGGTGCTGCCGATCACCGAGGCCATCGCGGAGCGCGCCCGGGAGGTGCAGGTCCGCCTCGCCAAGCACGGCCAGCACCGGGCGACCGGGCTCGTCGACCTGCTCACGGCCGCCGTCGCGGAGCACCACGACGCCGTCCTGCTGCACTACGACGAGGAGTTCGAGCACATCGCGGCCGTCACCGGCCAGTCCCAGGCGTGGATAGCCCCGCCCGGCACCCTCTGAACACGACAGTGCGGCGGGAACGCGCCCCTGGAGGACACGTTCCCGCCGCACCTTTCCGCGTCAGGCGCAGGTGACCGTGGGCACCGGGTTGGTGCCGTTCCACGTGCCGATGAAGCCGAACGTGGTGGACGCGTCGGCCGCGAGGCTGCCGTTCCAGGCCGCGTTCGAGGCCGTCACCGTGGCGCCGCTGCTGGTCAACGTCGAGCTCCACGACTGCGTGATGGTCTGGCCGTTGGCGTACGTCCAGGACGTGGTCCACTTGCTGATCGCCGAGGAGCCCGCCTTCACGGTCACCTCGCCCTGGAAACCGCCGGGCCACGAACCCACGATCTTGTAGGTGGCCGAGCAGGAGCCCGTCGGGGCGCCGCTCGTCGTGGGCACGGGCGAGGACGCCGGACGGGTGGTCACCGGCGCCGAGGTCGGCGCGCGGGACGTGACAACGGCCGAGGTCGGCGCGCGGGACGTCACGACGGCCGAGGTCGGCACCCGCGACGTGACGACCGCGGACGTCGGCGGACGGGTGGTCGGCGCGGCCGACGTCGGCGTCACGCCGCCGAGCGCGGCGACGAGCGGGGCGTACCAGTTGTTGGCCATCTTCGTGATGCCCGCCGGGTCGGACGGGTGCACGCCGTCGTAGGTGTCGGTGGCCGGGACCCAGCCGGTCCACTGGTCGACGACCGTGATCGGCGACTGCGACGTCGACAGCGACGACGCCCACGCGGGGATCGCGTCGTTGAACGCGACCGTCCGGGCCGGGCAGTCACCGCAGGTGCCCGGCGCGACCGGGATGATCTTCGCGACCAGGATCCTCATGTTGGGGTTGCTGGCCCGCATCTGGTTCACCATCGTGGTGAACGCCGCGAGGATGGTGCTCGGCGCGATGTTGCTCCACACATCGTTCGTGCCGAAGTGCATGATCACGATGTCCGGGGTCGTGGCGGCCAGCCACGGCGGCAGCATGTTCTGGTTGGCCACGTTCGTGGCCAGGTAGCCGCCGTGGCCCTCGTTGTCGCCGTCGTGCGACACGCCGCAGCCCTGCGCGGGCTGCGTGCCGACGAAGTCGATGTTGGTGTAACCGGCGCTGACGAGCTTGTTCCACAGCAGGGCGCGCCAACAACCGGGGTTACCGGTGATGGAGTCGCCGAGTGGCATGACCTTGACGGGCGTGGCGGCCGAGGCGGCCGGCGCGCTGACCACGGTCTGCACCACCAGGTAGCCGAGCGCCAGCACGAGGGCGGCCAGGAACGCCTGGATCGCGGATCTCTTCCGCATGGGGGGTCTCCTCGGAGTTCTGACAACGATCGGCGGCCGGCCAGGCGAACCGGTTAAATCCGGTCCTGCCGCATCATCATCGATCGATGCTAGTCATCCGAGGTTAACCGCGACAGTCGCGCGCTACTCCACCGTGACGGACTTGGCGAGGTTGCGCGGCTGGTCCACGTCGAGCCCGCGCGCGGCGGCGACCTCACAGGCGAACACCTGCAACGGCACGGTCGTCAGCAGCGGTGCGAGCAGCGTGGGGGCGGCTGGAACTTCCACCAGGTGGTCGGCGTACGGGCGGACCGCCTCGTCGCCCTCCTCGGCGATGACGATCGTGCGCGCGCCTCTCGCCCGTACCTCCTGGATGTTGGAGACGACCTTGTCGTGCAGGAGGCTGCGGCCCTTGGACGACGGGACCACGCACACGACGGGGGTGCCCTCGTCGATCACGGCGATCGGCCCGTGCTTGAGCTCCCCGGCGGCGAAGCCCTCGGCGTGGATGTACGCCAGCTCCTTGAGCTTGAGCGCGCCCTCCAGGGCGACCGGGTAGCCCACGTGGCGGCCGATGAACAGGATCGTGTTGACGTCCACCAGGGAGCGGGCCAGCTCGCGGACGGGCTCCATGGTGGTGAGCACCTTCGCGATCGCGTCGGGCATCGCCTGCAGCTGCGCGACGATCGCACCGACCTCGTCGGCGAACTTGATGCCGCGCACCTGCGCGAGGTGCAGGCCGACCAGGTAGCAGGCGGTGATCTGGGTGAGGAACGCCTTGGTCGAGGCGACCGCGATCTCGGGGCCGCCGTGGGTGTAGAGGACGGCGTCGGACTCGCGCGGGATGGTCGAGCCGTTGGTGTTGCAGATGGCCAGCACGCGGGCCTTCTGCTCGCGGGCGTGGCGCAGCGCCATGAGGGTGTCCATGGTCTCGCCGGACTGGGAGATCACGACGACGAGCGTGGACCGGTCGAGCACCGGGTCGCGGTAGCGGAACTCGCTGGCCAGCTCGACCTCGCACGGGATGCGCGTCCAGTGCTCGATGGCGTACTTGGCGACGAGGCCCGCGTGGTACGAGGTGCCGCACGACACGATGAAGATCTTGTCGACGTCGCGCAGGTCCTGGTCGGTGAGGCGGACCTCGTCCAGGATGATCTCGCCGGCCTCGCTGAGCCGGCCACGCAGCGTGTCGGCCACGGCCTGCGGCTGCTCGGCGATCTCCTTGAGCATGAACCAGTCGTAGCCGCCCTTCTCGGCGGCGGCCGCGTCCCAGTTCACGTGGTAGTCCTTGCCCTGGCTGGGCTGGCCGTCGAACGTCGTGATCACGATCTCATCAGCGCTGATCTTGACAACCTGGTCCTGGCCGAGCTCGATCGCCTCACGGGTGTGCTCGATGAACGCGGACACGTCGCTGGCCAGGTAGTTCTCGCCCTGACCGCGGCCGACCACGAGCGGCGAGTTGCGCCGCGCGCCCACGACCACACCGGGGGCGTCCGCGTCGATCGCGAGGAGCGTGAAGGCCCCCTCCAGCCGCCGGCACACCCGGCGCATGGCCTCCGCGAGCACCTCACCCTGGTCGTCGCTCTCCTGAGCACGGAGTACGGCCAGCTCAGCAGCCAGCAGGTGCGCCGCCACCTCGGTGTCGGTGTCGCTGGCGAACTCGACGCCGGTCGCCTCCAGCTCGGCACGCAGGCGGGCGAAATTTTCGATGATGCCGTTGTGGATCACCGCGACCCGGCCGTCGGCCGAGCGGTGCGGGTGCGCGTTGCGGTCTGTCGGGCCGCCGTGGGTGGCCCACCGGGTGTGGCCGATGCCGCTCGTGCCGACCGCCATGGCGGCGCCGCCGTCGGGGCTGCCGGCCAGTGCCTTCTCCAGGTTGGCGAGCTTGCCGGCACGCTTGCGGACGAGCAGCTCGCCCCCGTCGACGATGGCCACGCCCGCCGAGTCATAGCCCCGGTACTCCAGCCGACGCAGGCCGTCGACCACGATTCCCAGCGCCGGTCGGGCGCCCACAAAACCAACGATGCCGCACATGCTCAGGAGCCTACCTATCATCGCTCAAAATCGTTGCGCGCAAACCCGACTTTCGCGCAGTCGTCATGAGTGAAACGGCCCACTCCGCGGCCAGGCAAGGAAAGTGTCGGATTTATTTCACACTTCGTTAAGTCCTATTGATACTTTTCTGGCCGGAATGCCGCGACGGCAGCTTGCAACACTGTCGGAGGAGGGGCGCGACCCGCGCCCGGAGGCAGACTGCGGCGCCACAACCGGCCGCACCTGGGGGCACTGGAGACCATGACGTACCCGCAGCAACCAGCGGATCGGCCGGACCGTCAGCCTGCGTCTCCCGCGTCCGAGGACAGCGGTCCGATCTTCCTCAACGAAGAGGACTCGTTGTCCTACCGGCCACCGCCGCCCTACCCGCCGACGTCCGAGCTGCCCGTCTTCAGGCCCGTCCCGCTGGCGCCGCCCACCCGGCGCGAGCCGGTCGCCGCGGGCCGCAACGGGGTGCTGGTCGGCATCATCATCGGCATCGTCGTGCTCGGCTGCGTCGGCCTCGGCATCGCCGGCATCTTCCTGCTCGGCGGCCGATAGATTCGGTCCTATGACCCAGACCGCGACAGTCATGGACCCACTGGTCACGCGCATGCGCGAGTTCGGCACCACGATCTTCGCCGAGATGTCAGCGCTCGCCGTGCGCACCGGGGCGGTCAACCTCGGCCAGGGCTTCCCTGACACCGACGGGCCGCCCGAGATGCTGGAGGCCGCCGCGGCGGCGCTGCGCGCCGGTCGCAACCAGTACCCGCCCGGGCCCGGCATCCCCGAGCTGCGCGCCGCCATCGCCGCGCACCAGCGGCGGTTCTGGGCGCTCGACTACGACCCCGACGGCGAGGTGCTGGTCACGGCCGGGGCCACGGAGGCCATCGCGGCGGCCGTCCTCGCCCTGTGCGAGCCCGGCGCCGAGGTCGTCTGCTTCGAGCCCTACTACGACTCGTACGCGGCCGGCATCGCGCTCGCCGGGGGCGTGCGGCGGCCGGTGACCCTGCGCCCCGGCCCCGACGGGCGGTACGGGTTCGACCCCGACGAGCTGCGGGCCGCGTTCGGGCCGCGGACGCGGCTCGTGCTGCTGAACTCGCCGCACAACCCCACCGGCAAGGTCTTCGACCGCGACGAGCTCACCCTGATCGCGTCGCTGTGCCAGGAGTACGACGTCCCGGTCGTCACCGATGAGGTCTACGAGCACCTCGTGTTCACCGACGCGGCCGCCCCGCACATCCCGCTCGCCACCCTGCCGGGGATGCGCGACCGGACGCTGCGGGTGTCCTCGGCCGGCAAGACGTTCTCCTGCACCGGGTGGAAGGTCGGCTGGGTGAGCGGGCCGGCGCCGCTGGTGTCGGCGGTGACCCGGGTCAAGCAGTTCCTCACCTACGTCAACGGCGCCCCGCTGCAACCCGCCGTCGCGGTGGCCCTGGGCCTCGGCGACGACTACTACGCCGCCTTCACCGCCGACCTGCAGGCCAAGCGGGACCTGCTCGCCGCCGGGCTGACCGACGCGGGGTTCACGGTCCAGCGCAGCGAGGGGACGTACTTCATCACGGTGGACATCGCCCCGGTCGGCGGGCACGACGGCATCGACTTCTGCCGCGCGCTCCCCACCGCGGCGGGTGTGGTGGCGGTCCCGACGCAGGTCTTCTACGACCACGTCGAGGCGGGGCGGCGCCTGGTCCGCTTCGCGTTCTGCAAGCGGCCGGAGATCCTCCGCGAGGCGGCGACGCGCCTACGCCACGCGACATTCGCGTCGTAACCCCACCCCGCGCGTCACGCCGAAACGCCGCGCTTCGCGCGGCGTTTCCGACGTTCGGACCGTCAGGCAGGGAATTCCGGGCGGAATAACCAGCGTGACGGTCCAAACGTCGGGGTGGCCGCGCGAAGGGCGGCCTGGCGGCGGGTGGGCGATGCGGGGGGTTATGCGGGGCTTGCCGCGCGGACCTTGTCCGCGATGCGGTCGGCGACCGACTGGGCCTCGTCCAGCGTGGGGGCCTCGACCATCACGCGGACGAGGGGCTCCGTGCCCGACGGGCGCAGCAGGACGCGGCCGGTGTCGCCGAGCTCGGCCTCGGCGGCCGTGACGGCGGCCAGGACGGCGGGCGCGGACGCGCCCTCGGCGCGGTCGGCCACGCGGACGTTGACCAGCACCTGGGGCAGCTTGGTGACGACCGAGGCCAGGGCGGCGAGGGACCGGCCGGTCGCGGCGACGCGGGCCATCAGGTGCAGCGCGGTGAGCACGCCGTCGCCGGTCGTGGCGTGCGCGGGCATGACCACGTGGCCCGACTGCTCACCGCCGAGGGCGTACCCGCTGGCGCGCAGCGCCTCCAGGACGTACCGGTCGCCGACGGCGGTCTCGATGAGCCGCAGCCCTTCGCGCTTGAGGGCCAACCGCAGGCCGAGGTTGCTCATGACGGTGGCGACGACGGTGTCGTCGGTGAGGGTGCCGGCCTCCCGCATGGCGAGGGCCAGGACGGCGAGGATCTCGTCCCCGTCCACCACGGCGCCCGTCGCGTCGATGGCGAGCACCCGGTCGGCGTCGCCGTCGTGGGCCACGCCGAGGTCGGCGCCGTGCTCGACGACGGCCGCCTGCAGGTCCTCCAGGTGGGTGGAGCCGCACCCGTCGTTGATGTTGATGCCGTCCGGGTCGGCGTTGATCTCGATGACCTCGGCGCCGGCCTCCCGGTACACCTCGGGGGCCACGTCGGAGGCGGCGCCGTTGGCGCAGTCGACCACAACCTTCAGCCCGGTCAGCGGGTGCGGGGCGGTCGCCACGAGATGCTTGACGTAATGGTCGCGGCCGTCGATGAGGTCGTGCACGCGGCCGACGCGCATCCCGGTCGGGCGCTTCCAGCTCTCCGGGCTCTCGATGGCGGCCTCGATCTCGCGCTCGACCTTGTCGGGCAGCTTGTGCCCGCCGGCGGCGAAGAGCTTGATGCCGTTGTCGGGCATCGGGTTGTGCGAGGCGGAGAGCATGACGCCGAAGTCGGCCTTGGCCTCGGCCGTGAGGAACGCGACACCCGGGGTGGGCAGCACGCCGACCCGGATGACCGTGGCGCCGGCGCTGGTGAGCCCGGCCACGACGGCGGCCTCCAGCATCTCGCCGCTGGCCCGAGGGTCACGCCCGACCACCACGACCGGCGGGTGTGATCTGTCCTGCTCCGCGAGGATGTGCGCTGCCGCGAGGGATACGGAGAGCGCCAGCTCGGGGGTGAGGTCGGCGTTGGCCACGCCGCGGATGCCATCGGTGCCGAAGAGTCGCCTGGCTGCCATGGGAACGCCTTCCACNGCCTGAACGGCGGTCCCCCCGACGTGCTGACTAACGAGCGATCAACGCTTCGAGTACTGCGGAGCCTTACGGGCCTTCTTGAGACCGTACTTCTTGCGCTCCTTGACCCGGGCGTCGCGGGTCAGGAAGCCCGCCTTCTTCAGCGCGGGGCGGTCGTCGATGTCGAGGTCGCAGATCGCGCGGGCGATCGCGAGGCGCAGCGCGCCGGCCTGGCCCGTCACGCCGCCGCCGCGCAGGTTCGCGATGACGTCGAGGGTGTCGGCCCGCTCGGCGACCACGAGCGGCTCGCGGACGAGCTGCTGGTGCACCTTGCTCGGGAAGTAGGTCTCCAGCTCGCGGCCGTTCAGCGTGAACTTGCCGGTGCCGGCGACCAGGCGGACGCGGACGATCGCCTCCTTGCGGCGACCGACGGTCTGGATCGGCCGGTCGTGGCGCGGGGTGCTCTTGGGCGCCTTGACGGGCGCGGGAGCCGGCGTGGAGGTCTCGTGAACAACCTCGACGGCCTCGGGGGCCTCGACGGCGGCTTCGGTGGTGGTCTCAGTCACAGTGGTTCCTTCGCCTGCGCTCACTGCGCGATCTGCTTGATCTCGAACGGCACCGGCTGCTGCGCGGCGTGCGGGTGCTCGGGGCCGGCGTACACCTTGAGCTTCTTGATCAGCTTCCGGCCGAGGCGGTTGTGCGGGAGCATGCCCTTCACGGCCAGCTCGATCGCGCGCTCGGGGCGCTTGTCCAGCAGCTCGTCGTAGCTGACCGCCTTGAGACCGCCCGGGAAGCCCGAGTGCCGGTAGGCCTTCTTGTCCTGGCGCTTGTTGCCGGTCAGGGCGACCTTGCCGGCGTTGACGACGATGACGAAGTCACCCGTGTCGACGTGCGGCGCGAAGGTCGGCTTGTGCTTGCCGCGCAGGATGGTGGCGGCGTGGGTCGCCAGGCGGCCCAGCACGACGTCAGCGGCGTCGATCACGACCCACTGCCGCTCGATTTCACCCGGCTTCGGGCTGTACGTACCCACAGGTCTACCTTGTCTCATTCGTCGGTCTTGAGGCTGATGCTCGCCGACGCCCAGGGCGCACGGCCAAAGCAGCACAGTCAACGAGCGTACCCGATTTCGGACACGCGCAGTTCACGCTCAACAGCCCATGACTGTACCCGTTCCCGCTGGGCGAGGTCAAAACGCCCAGCGCGCCCCGCCTCCGGCATCGACGTGCCGGCAACGGGGCGCGCTCAAACTGGCCAGGTGAGCTCAGACGCGCGACATGGTGGCGCCCTTGCGGACATAGACCACCAAGGTCACGATCAGGCACACCACGTACATCGCGATGAACCACGAGAAGGCGTTCCCGATGCCGTTCGTCGCCTTGATCGAGTCACCGATCACCTTCGGCAGGATGAAGCCGCCGATGGCGCCGATCGCGCCAGCCATGCCGAGCGTGGCCGCACCCTCGCGACGGGACTGGGCGATCAGCTTCTCCTCCTGGCCGGGGGTCCTGGCGATCTCAGCGTCCGCCTGACGCTTGAAGATCGCCGGAATCATCCGGTAGGTGGACCCGTTGCCCGCGCCCGCCATGGCGAACAGCACCAGCATGGAGGCGATGAACATGCCCAGGTTCCTGGCACTGGCCGCCGCGATCGCGCCGAACGAGCAGACCGCCATGAGCGCGAACACGCCCGCGGTCACCAGCGCGCCGCCGACGCGGTCGGCGATCCAACCACCGAACGGCCGGGCGAGCGATCCGACCAGCGGGCCGAGGAAGGCGATCGGCAGCAGCAGGCCCGTACCCAGGAAGTTGAACTTCTGGTCGTCCGGGAAGACGAACTTCAGCGTGGCCGGGAAGGAGGCGGCCAGGCCGAGGAACGAGCCGAAGGTGCCGATGTAGAGGAACGACATGATCCAGGCGTGCTTGCGCTTGGCGGCCGCGAACTGCTGGGCCAGGGTCGCCTTCGACACGTGCAGGTTGTTCATGAAGAAGAAGGCGCACACCGCGGAGGCCAGCACGAGCGGCAGCCAGAACGCGGTGGCGAACGTCAGGCTCAGGCCCATGAACAGCATCAGCGGCATGAACAGCTGCATCGAGCTGAGGCCGATGTTGCCGCCCGCGGCGTTGATGCCCAGCGCCGTGCCCTTGCTGCGCTCCGGGTAGAAGTACGAGATGTTGGACATCGACGAGGCGAAGTTGCCACCGCCGAAGCCCGCCGTGATCGCGGCGAACAGCAGGAAGCCGTACGAGACGCCCGGGGTGAGCACCACATACAGGGCGAGGCCCACCGGGATGAGCAGCAGCAGCGCGCTGATCACGGTCCAGTTGCGCCCGCCGAAACGACCCACCGCCAGGGTGTACGGGAACCGCATGAGCGCGCCGATCAGGTTCGGCAGCGCGACCAGCCAGAAGATCTTGTCGGCGTTCGCCGGGGTCGCGACCAGGTCGGGATAGAGCGCGACGCCCGAGGCGTCCTTGAGGGTGCCCAGGGAGACGACCAGGATGCTCCAGATCACCCAGACCGAGAAGGCCAGGTGCTCGGAGAAGATCGAGAAGATGAGGTTGCGCTTGGCCACCTTCTTGCCAGTGCTGGCCCAGAAGTCCGCGTCCTCCGGCCGCCAGTCCTCAATCCAGCGCCCCTTGCCAGGTGCCTGCCCGGCCGCTACCGGCGGCGGCGCGGCGTCGATGACGGTACTCATGAGCTTGCTCCTCGACTTTGTCGGTGTACTTGGGGAACGCTGCGATGAGTTCTGCACAAACGTTAAGAACGGTCGATTTCCTGGCCGTGGTACTACGGAGTCGGGCGCGCAACCGTTGACGCACGGGAGTCCGGTTATGAAGGTGAGATCGCCACGGACGTGAGGAAGCCCGGACCGGGGGCATCGACGGGCGTTCGCCAGGCCTGCTCCCACTTTTCGGGACCGGATTTTCGCCATCTGGGCAGGGCGTCAAGAATCGCGACGCGATCACCTGCTGTGAGTTGCTCTTAGCAGGCGAGAAACAAACGGGACGCCGGACCGAAACGGCCCGCCGTCACGATTTCTGCCATGTGCCTGGCAGCCAGCGCCCGCTCTCCCGAGGAGAGCTGCTCCCCGCCGGGCTCGCGGTGACCGCCGGGGGGCGCCACCGCAGTCGTGACGAATGGAAGGCGGCCGACATGTGCACCCAACCCTCTCGGGCGTCCGGGTAGGCGCGATGACGGAGGTGTTGGCGGGCTTCACCGTCGCGGTCACGGCCGATCGTCGGCGTGACGAGCTCGCGGCGCTGCTGGAACGCCACGGCGCCCGCGTGGTTCTCGCGCCCGCGCTGAGAATCGTGCCGCTGGCCGACGACAGTCGCCTGCGCACGGCGACGTACGCGCTGCTCGACAACCCGCCCGACATCGTCGTGGCGAACACCGGCATCGGCATGCGCGGTTGGCTGGAGGCCGCCGAGGGGTGGGGGCTCGGCGAGGCGCTGCGCAACCAGCTGTCCTCGGCCTACCTTGTCGCCCGCGGGCCCAAGGCCCGCGGCGCGCTGCGCGCGGCCGGGCTCATGGAGGCGTGGTCACCGGAGTCCGAGAGCTGTGCCGAGCTGCTCGACCACCTGGTGCGCCAGCAGAACAGCGGCCGCAACGCGGGCGCGCACCTGCCGGGCAGCAAGAACGGCCTGGCCGGTCGCCGCGTCGCGGTGCAGTTGCACGGCGAGCCGCAGGAGGAGTTCTGCGGCGCGCTCTCCGCGGCCGGGGCCGACGTCGTCGAGGTCCCCGTCTACCGGTGGGCGCCGCCGACCGACCCGACGCCGCTGCAGCGACTCATCGACCTCATCACCAACCGGCTGGTCGACGCCGTCACGTTCACCTCCGCGCCGGCCGTCATCTCGCTGCTGCGCGCGGCGGGTTCGGACACCGACGCCGTGCTGGCCGCACTCAAGTCGGACGTGCTGGCCGGCTGCGTCGGCCCGGTCACGGCCGCGCCCCTGCGCAAGCAGGGCGTGCCGGTGCTCGCGCCGAACCGGGCGCGCCTCGGCGCCCTGGCCCGCGCCCTGATCGAGGAGCTGCCGCGCCGCACCCGCACCCTCAAGGTCGCGGGCTCGGAGCTGACGCTACGCGGGCACGCCGCCGTCGTCGACGGGCAGTTGCGTCCGCTGCCACCCGCCCAGATGGCGATCCTGCGCACGCTCGCCACCCAGCCCGGCAAGGTGCTGCCGCGTTCCGAGCTGCTCGCGGCCCTGCCGCGCGGCGCCGACGAGCACGCCGTGGAGATGGCGGTGGCGCGGCTGCGCGCGGCGCTGGGCCGGTCGTCGTTCATCCAGACCGTCGTCAAGCGCGGCTACCGGTTGCGCGTGGAATAACACGTGGTGTAACCGGTCGGGAAGCGGACCCGTAAAGGGGACGAGTGCCGCTCGCGTATAGGACCGGACACTCGTACGCTGCCTGCCATGGCAGCGAGCGTGCGGCAGGCACTGCGCGAGTGGACACGGTTGTGCGCCACCGCGGTGGGCGTCGCCTTTCTGGTGGGCGCGGGTCAGCTCGGCGTGCTCTACGGCCTCGACATCGTGCGGTGGGACCGTCCGTTCGAGGCCGGCGGTGAGAACGGCTGGTCGGCGCTGCTGACCTGGGTGGCGTGGATCGTGCTGACCGCGACGGTCGCCGGCGCCGGCTCGGCCGCGCGCCTGGGCCGTCGCCTCAAGCGCGTCGCCGGCTGGCCGGGCCGCACCGCGGTGTCCGTGGTGGCCGGCATCGGCGGCGGCGCGTCGGCGTTCCTCGCGGTGCTGCCCGCGACGGCCGCCCGCCCGCCCACGAACATCAACCCCGACCTCGTTGTCATGATCACCAGTGGCGTCGCGGTGCCGGCCGGCATCGTGATCGCCATCGGCGCGCTGACCTGGACCCCGGTGGCCGGCAACATCATCACCACGGCGGTGTGGGTGTGGCTGTTCGCCGCCGGTTCGATCATCTGGCCGCTGATCACGCAGGAGCCGTGGCCGCTGGCCCGCCTCGCCGTGCCCGAGCAGTTCGTGCTGCCCAGCGACCCGCTGATCTGGACCACCCTCGGGCTCGTGGTGCTCGTCTCCGCGACGCTCGCCATGATCGCCAGGTTCGGCGGCTCCGGCAAGCTGGCCGTGGCCGTCTCCGGGCTCGGCGGGCCGGCCCTCATCGCGGTCGCGTACCTCATCGCGGGGCCGGGCGTCAGCGGCGACCACACCGACCAGCTCGTGCCGTACCGGACCGCGCTGCTGGGCGTCCTCGCCAGCGTCGTGGCGTCGCTCGTCGTGGCCGCCGCCGGCCGCCGGCCGCCGAAGCCGCGCCGCCCGCCGTCGCGCACCCCGGTGCCCAACGGCGAGACCGACTACGTCGGCTGGGTGTCCGGGTTGGGCCCCGGCCAGACCGGCAACCCCGTGCCGGCCCAAACCCCGGTGACGCCCGAGGCGGCCGCCGCGTACCCGGGCGGCATCGCGGACGACGCCCCCACGGCGCCGCAGGCCCCGACGCAGGCCGAGGCCCCGAAGGGGCGCCGGTCGCGGTCCACCAAACAGCGCGAGGCCGCGGCCACGCCGCCGGCCGCTCCCCCGCTGCTCGGCATGCCGCCGAGCGTCGAGGCGCCGACCGTTACCGCGCCGAGGCCGCGCTCGCGGGGCAAGGCCGCGGCGCCCGAGCCGCCCACGGTGGAGATCCCCCGCGACACGCCGCCGCCCGCCCCGAAGCGGTCCCGGCACGCCAAGGCGGAGCCGCCACCGAGCCCCGCGCTGCCGACCCTGCCGGCCGGCCGCGACAGCGACCCCGACGAGCCCACCACGAACATCCTCACCCCGGGCCGGCCCTGACGGCCGGTCAGGCCCCGAGCTTCATGAGGGCGATGCCCGCGACGGCCAGCACCGTGGCGGCCACTGCCCGGGCGGTGACCTTCTCCGCGAACACCACGGCTCCGATGCCGACGGCGAACAGCACGCTGGTCTCCCGCATCGCCGAGACCAGCGCCAACGGGCTGCGCGACTGCGCCCACAGCACAATGCCGTACGCCGCGAGCGACAGCAGCCCGCCCAGCACACCCGGCCGCCACGACCGGACCAGCCCGGCCGCGAACCCCCTGCCGTAGAGGACCGCGCACACCGCGAACACCAGCGTCCCGTGCAGCAGGAACAGCCACGCGGCATACGCGAGCGGCGCGCCGGACAGTCGCACCCCCACCCCGTCGACCACCGTGTACGCCGCGATCATCACGCCGGTCGCGACGGCCATGGCCGGCCCGCGCCACGACCCGGCGGCGGGCCGGCCGCGCGCGAAGACCAGCCCGCACAGGGCGACCGAGACCACGGCCACGCCGGTCAGTTCGAGAAACGTGAGCCGATCACCCAGCAGCGTCACCGACACCACGGTGACGAGCAGCGGGGACGTCCCGCGCGCCAGTGGGTAGATCGTGCCGAAGTCGCCGTGCCGGTACGCACTGATGATCAACAGTAGGTAGGCCGTCTGCAGCACCCCCGACACCACCAGGTACGGCCAGGCCGCGGCCGCCGGGCCGGGCAGCAGCCCGATGCCGACGAGCGCGACCGGCACCGACGCCGCCCCGATGAGCGCGGAGGCGATCCGGCGGTCCGGAATGGCCTTGGCCAGCGCGTTCCAGGCGGCGTGCAGCACGGCGGCACCGAGCACCGCCGCGACCACGACCGGGGTCAGCGGACGTCCCAGACCGGCTCGGGCGTCTCGGTGACCTCGCCGTCCCCGCCGAAGAGCACGTACCGGTTGAACGACCGCGAGAACCACCGGTCGTGCGTCACCGCCACGACCGTGCCGGAGAAGGCGGCCAGGCCCTCCTCCAGCGCCTCGGCGCTGGCCAGGTCGAGGTTGTCGGTCGGCTCGTCGAGCAGCAGCAGCGTCGCCCCGGACAGCTCGAGCAGCAGCACCAGGAACCGCGCCTGCTGGCCCCCGGAGAGCGTGTTGAACTTCTGGTCGCCCTGCGCGGCCAGCTCGTAGCGCGACAGCACCTTGATGGCCTCGCCGCGCGGCAGGCCGGTGCGGTGCTCGTCGCCGCGCCAGAGCACCTCGACGAGCGTCCTGTCCGCGAGGTCGGGCCGGTCGTGGGTCTGCGAGAAGTGGCCGGGCCGCACCCGCGCGCCGAGCCGCACGACGCCGTGGTGCGCGACGGGCGCGAGCACCGCCCCGTCGACCGGCGACGTCTCGGCGTCCGGTGCCGTGCCGCCGCGCGCAAGCAGCCGCAGGAAGTGCGACTTGCCGGTGCCGTTCGCGCCGAGCACCGCGACCCGGTCGCCGTACCAGACCTCCAGGTCGAACGGGAACGTCAGGTTGTCGAGCTCGAGCTGCTCGCAGACGATGGCGCGCTTGCCGGTGCGACCGCCCTGCAGGCGCATCTTGATGGTCTGGTCCTTGGGGCGCAGCTCGGGCGGGCCCGCCTCCTCGAACTTGGCGAGCCGGGTGCGCGCCGCCTGCAGCCGCGACGCGAGGCCGTCGTTGTAGGCGGCCTTCGTCTTGTACATGAGCACCAGGTCCTTGAGCTTCTGATGCTCCTCGTCCCAGCGGCGGCGCAGCTCGTCGAGCTTGTCGTAGCGGGCCTCCCGCGCGGCGTGCCAGGTGGCGAACCCGCCGGGGTGCGTCCACGCGCCGCCGCCCTCGACGGCGACGACCCGGGTGGCGGTCTCCGCGAGCAGCTCACGGTCGTGGGACACGAAGAGTACGGACTTGTCCGACTCCTTCAGCTCGCTCTCCAGCCAGCGCTTGGCGGGCACGTCGAGGAAGTTGTCCGGCTCGTCGAGCAGCAGCACCTCGTTGGCGCTGCGCAGCAACAGGACCAGCGCGAACCGCTTCTGCTGACCGCCCGACAGGGTGCGCACGGGCCGGGTCCTCACCTCGTCCCACGGCTTGCCGACCGCAGCGACGGCGGCCGTGTCGAACAGCACCTCCGCCTCGTAGCCGCCGCACTCGCCCCAGGTGGCGATCGCGTGCGCGTACGCCATCTGGGCCTTCTGCGACGCGGTGCTGAACTTGCCGCGGGCCTCGGCCCGCGCGAGGTTCTCCTCCGCGGCCGCGAGCTTCTCGCCCGCCGCGCGGACCGCCGGCTCCGCGAGACTCAATGCAAGATCTTGGAGGGTACGGTCGGGAGAGTCCCAGTACGCCGTGCCGCCGGCACCGATCTGGCCGATGAACTGGCGCATGACGCCCAGGCCGCCGGCGCGGGCGATGACGCCCTGTTGTGCGGTGAGGTCGCCGGCCACCATGCGCAGCAGCGTCGTCTTGCCGGCGCCGTTCGGGCCCACGAGCGCGACCTTGGCGCCCTCGCCGACCCGGAAGCTGACGTCGGAGAAGAGCTGCCGGCCGTCCGGCAGCGTGTGCGCGACGCCGGCGATATCCACATAACCCACGGCCGGAATAGTGCCTGGTCGCTACGGGGCCGACAAGTTGTTATCCACAGGCGTCACGCGCAGCACGCGGAAGCCCTTCTGGCTGGCGTGGCGGGTCACCGCCCAGCCCTGCCCGACCAGCCACTGGGCCAGCGAGTCGGCGCCGAGGTGGCGGCCCACGACCAGCCAGGCGACCCCGTCCGGGGCGAGCCGGGGCAGCCAGCGGGCCAGCAGGTCGTGCAGGTCGGCCTTGCCGACCCGGATGGGCGGGTTCGACCAGATCTCGGCGAACCGGACGTCCGTGGGGACGCTGTCGGGGGTGCCCGTGACGACCTTCAGACCCTGTGAGTTCCGCTCGGCCAGAGCGAGCGCCCGCTCGTTCACGTCGACGGCGTAGACGGTCGCCTTCGGGGCCAGGGTGGCCAGGACGACGGCGATCGGGCCGTAGCCGCAGCCGAGGTCCAGCAGGGCGCCGTCGGTGGCCTCGTCGGGCAGCTCCGCCTTGCGCAGCAGCACCGCCGTGCCGGGGTCGAGCCGGTCGGCCGAGAACACCCCGCCGGCCGCCGCGAGCCGGAAGTCGTGCCCGGCGACCGAGAATTCCACCTCGGCGGCCCGGGCCGGGGCCGTCGGCTCAGCCGTAAAGTAGTGCTCCGCGCTCACGCCAGCCATTCTCCACGAGCCCGAAGGTCGGCCCACCGACGCCAGCACCCCAGGGTTCACACTGTTGGGTAACCTGAGCGCCATGACGTACCGGTACGGCCCGCCGGCGGACGATCGGCCCTCGCGCCGACGTGCCGCGGAGGGCGACGATGCCGACGCGTCACATAGCGCCCAGCCAGGGCCTCCCGCGCGCCATTCGGCCGAACCTGGCCGGCGCACCTCCGATCCCCGCCGGTCCCCGGAGGCGCACCCGGGCCCGTCGGGATCCGGCCGCGACACGGGCGGCAACCGCGCCGCGAGCCGCGACACCGGCGGCCAGCCGGGCCGGCATGGTGACCAGGGCCGGCGGCTCACGCCGCCCGCGCCCACGTCGTCGAGCGGGCCACCGCCGCCACCACCCCGGCCGCTGGAGCGGCCCGGGCAGCCCCGTATCTCGCAAGGCCCGGCCAACCCGTCGTCCACGGTGCCGAGCTGGCTCACGCAGGCCAGCGGGCCGCCCGCCGGACCGCTCAGCTCCCGGGGCGACGCCCTGTCGACCCGCTTCATCCCGGCGGGCCGCCGGGTGCCACAGCCGCCGCCGCCCGCCTCGGGCCTGACCCCACCCACGTCGGGTGCGGGCACGCCGCCCCGGTCGGCACCGCCAGCGCCGCCCCGGTCAGGGCCTCCGGCGCCGCCGCGGTCAGCCCCGCCGGCGACGCCACGCTCCGGGCCTCCTGTCGCGCCCCGGTCGGGGCCGTCTACGCCGCCCGCAACGCCCTACCCCGGGCCGGCGGCCGCGCCGGGTTCTGGACCCGCGACGCCGCCGGGTTCGTTCCGTCCTGGACCCCCGATGCCGCCGATCTCGCCGCGACCTGGACCCGCGACGCCGCCGGTTTCGCCGCGCTCCGGGCCGCTGACACCGCCGCCCGGCGCGTCCCGCGCCGGCTCCCCGATGGCGCCGCACTCGACGCCGCCCGGCCCGGCGGCG